>NZ_PSVE01000029.1:0-52823 GCF_002931775.1 Rathayibacter sp. AY1F4 | reverse complement strand
GCCTAGCCCTGTGCTGGTGGGAGGGGCGCCGTGCCGGGGGCACGGCGCCCCGCGCTCGTGCCCCCGGCACGGCGCCCCTCCCACCAGCACAGGGCTAGGCGGCGTCCGGGTGCGGTTCTGGCAAGGCGGAGGAGGAAGCCGTAGCGGCGCTACGGCGCCCGACGACAACGCCGCCAGAACCGCACCCGGGCGGCGCCTAGTCGTTGCCGAGGATGATGATGGCGGCGGTAGGGGGTAACGCGTCCTCGTGGTACCGCTCGATCTCCTCGATGGCGACCGGGTCGGCCTGCTGGAGGAACTGGGTGAGGCGGGTGACCTCCTCGGTCTCGCCGATGGAGTCGGCGGCGCGGCGGAGGGCGTAGAGGGAGAGCAGGAATCCGCGGTTGGGTCCGTGGCGCCAGGGGATGGGGCCCTGGCCGCGCCAGCCTGCTCCGCGGAGGAGGTCGAGGCCGCGGTGGTAGCCGACGCGCGCGTAGGCGTAGGAGGGGAGGGCCGCGTCGATGCCCCAGACGCTGTCGGCGAGCAGTGCCCAGGCCAGCGGGGAGCGCGGGTGGGCGGCGGCGAGGGCGGCGAATTCGACGGCTCCCGGGCTCGCGTGCTTCGCGAGGGCCGCGGTGACCGCGGGCTCGTCGGGGAGGAGGGTCGGTTCGGGGCCCAGCAGGTTCTCGCCACTCATGCCTCCCAGGCTATCCCGCTCGTGGCTGTGCGGGTCCGGGGTCCGGCCGTCCGGCGCACGACGGTCGTCCCTCCACAGGGGCATCAGCGGAGGGAGCCGGGCGGTTCGCCGGTCGTCGCCGTCGTGCGCGGGGGTGCCGCCGATAGCATCGACCCATGGCGACGAACCGCAGTGAAGTCGAGGCCTGGCTCACGGACATGGACGGCGTGCTGGTGCACGAGAACAAGGCGCTCCCCGGCGCGCCCGAGCTGATCCAGGAGTGGACCGATTCGGGCACCCCGTTCCTGGTGCTGACGAACAACTCGATCTTCACGCCGCGGGATCTGGCGGCGCGGCTGCGCGGGTCGGGGCTGCACGTGCCGGAGGAGCGGATCTGGACGAGCGCCCTGGCGACGGCGGACTTCTGCGCGTCGCAGAAGCCGGGCGGGAGCGCCTTCGTGATCGGCGAGGCGGGGATCACCACTGCGCTGCACGAGGCGGGCTTCATCATGACGGAGACGGCGCCGGACTACGTGGTCGTGGGCGAGACCCGCAACTACAGCTTCGAGGCGATCACGAAGGCGATCCGCCTGATCGTCGCGGGTGCGCGCTTCATCGTCACCAATCCCGATGCGACGGGGCCGAGCGCCGAGGGCGTGCTCCCGGCGACGGGGGCGATCGCGGCGCTCATCACGAAGGCGACGGGTAAGGATCCGTACGTCGTCGGCAAGCCGAACCCGATGATGTTCCGCTCGGCGATGAACAAGATCGGCGCGCACAGCGAGAACACCGGGATGATCGGCGACCGGATGGACACCGACATCGTCGCGGGCATCGAGGCGGGCCTGCACACTGTGCTGGTGCTGACGGGGATCAGCGACGAGGCCGAGATCGAGCGCTATCCGTTCCGCCCGGACGAGGTGCTGAGCGGGGTGCACGAGCTCCTGTCGTCGGAGCCGCTGGAGTCGGAGTTCCCGCCGGATTCGGCGGTCTGAGTCCCGGCGGCCCGGCAGCGGGTCGGGCGCCGGTTCCTGACGGGGGACCGCGGCTCGCGGGGGTCAGAAGCGGACGTGCTGCAGCACCCAGGCGTGCATCGCGACGGCTGCCGCCGCCGAGGCGTTGATCGACCGGGTCGAGCCGAACTGCGTGATCTCGAGCACGGCCTCCGAGGCGGCGATCGCCTCCTCCGAGAGGCCGGGTCCCTCCTGCCCGAACAGGAGGAGGCAACGCTCGGGGAGCCGGTACGTCTCGAGCGGCACGCAGCCGGGGACGTTGTCGACGGCGAGGAGGGGCACGTCCGCCTCCGCGGCCCACTGCACGAGGTCGGCCACCGTCTCGTGGTGCTGGACGTGCTGGTAGCGGTCGGTGACCATCGCGCCGCGCTTGTTCCAGCGCCGCCGGCCGACGATGTGGACGCCTTCCGCGCCGAACGCATTGGCGCTGCGGACGATCGAGCCGATGTTCATGTCGTGCTGCCAGTTCTCGATCGCGACGTGGAACGGGTGCCGCGTGCGGTCGAGCTCCGCGACGATCGCGTCCATCCGCCAGTAGCGGAAGCGGTCGACCACGTTGCGCGCGTCGCCGCGCTCCAGCAGCTCCGGGTCGAGGCGGTCGTCCTCGGGCCGCTCCCCCTGCCAGGGGCCGACGCCGTTCGTGGTGAGCTCCACGGAGGCAGTGGGTCCGGTCGCGGGGGTCGCCTCGTTCTCCTGCACGACGAGCGATCCTACTGGGCGCTCCGCGGCTCGGCCGGGTGCACCGGGCCGGTGCCCGGCGGCATCCTCCGAGGCCTGCGGGACGGCGCGCGTCAGGCCGCGGGAGTGCCGGCGAGGGAGCCGGTCAGCCCGCCGCCGCCCGCCCGGTCGACGAAGCAGTAGTAGCTGCGCTCGCCCGCGTCCCACTGCTCCTGGGTGACGGGGAACGCACCGGCGACCTGCACGTCGCCGTAGGTCTCGGCCGCGGCGACGTCCACGACGCCCTGCGCCTGGCAGAGCGAGGAGACGGTGACGGCCAGGGCGTCCTGGCCGGGGAACGCCGCGTCGGTCAGCTCCGCGGTGGCGACGAGCTGGGCGGAGTGGGCGTTCGCGCAGTCCACGACGGTGAACTCCTCCGCCCAGACGGAGTCGAAGGGCTCGACGCACTCGCCGCCGAGGAGCGCGCTCCAGGCCCAGGTGCCGACGGGCAGCGGTCCGACGGTCGGGAGGGTCGCGGTCGGAGTGGGCGAGGGGGTCGGCTCCGCCGCGGGCGTCTCGCTGACGACCGGGGCGGCCTGCGGCTCGGCCCGGCCGCCGGCGCTCCCGACGGCGATGCCGATCGCGAAGAGCCCGGCGAGGAGGATCACCGCACCCGCAGCGATCAGGCCGATCAGGAGCCGGCGTCGGCTGAGCGTGCGCCACGCGGGTGCCGCGGCGGGCGCCGAGTCGCGCTCGCGGCTCTCGGGTCGGGACCGGGCGGAGCGGCGCTTCCGCGGCGGAGCGGCGTTGACGTGGGCGGCCGCGGGAGCGGTGCGGAAGGGCGCGGGCTCGGCGCGGTCGGCGGGCTCGGCGGCCGGCTCGAGGTTCCACGAGTAGGCGCCGGCGGTCTCGCGCCACAGCTCCTCGTCGCCGCCGTCCTCGTCGGGCTCGTCATGCGGAGCGACGACCTGCTCCCACACGGGCGGCTGGTCCCAGTCCCCGCGCGGGTCGGGCCACTCGTAGACGGCGGGCGGAGTCGGCTCGCGCGGAGTCGGCGGGGTCGCGCCGACCGGGCGTCCGTCAGCGGGGTAGAGGGCGCCGGAGCGGTCCGCCGGGTCGACGTCGGTCGAGGATCCGGCATCGGGCTCGTCGTCCGGCCGGTGGGCGCTGCGCAGTCCGGCGGGGGCGGTCGGCAGGTCGGCGGGAGGGTCGGTGTGCGGCAGCACCGGGCGCACGGAGTCCGCCCCGCGGCGGTGCACCTCGGTGCGGCCGGCATCGGCGGAGGCGTCGGAGCCGGAGCCGTCCGCGTCGTCGCGGAGGGGGGCGAAGAACGCGTCGAAGGCGTCCTCGTCGGAGTCGTCCTCGTCGGACACGTCCGCGTCGGAGGAACTCGTCTCGCGGGCAGTCGTCCCACCGGCACCCGTCTCGCGGGCACTCGCCTCGCGGGCATCCGTCTCGGGCGCTCCCACGGCGCGGGCTCCCGTGTCGGGGACTCCCGTGTCGCCGCCCCGAGAGCTCCGTCCCTCGGCGGAGACGCCGTCGCGGTCGGAGGAGCGCTCCGGCTCCACGACCGTTCCGCGGTCGGCGTCGGCGTCCTGCTCCTCCACCCGAGCGGAGTCGTCCGCGGGGTCCGGGAGGTCGCCGCCGTCCTCCTCGGCGGCGGACGTCGCGCTCAGCACGGGCTCCCCCGGCCACAGGCCGACCGGAGCGGCAGGGGCACGGCGCGACGCAGCGTCGGAGTCGCTGTCGCTGTCACGGTCGCTCGAAGACGGTCCGGCTGCGTCGGCGGAGGAGGCCGACTCGCTCGCAACGCTCCGCTCCTCCGCTGACGCGTGGGCCTCGTCGGCTGCGGACTCAGCAGGACCGGACGTCCGCTCCGCGCGCGACTCCTCCACGGGAGGGACGGGGCGGGGCGAGTCGAAGATGCTCTTCAGGCGGCCGCCGCTGAGCTGCTGGAGCAGCCACTCGCTGCTGCCGACGGGACGCTCCGGCTCGGGTCGCTCCGGCTCGGCACGCTCCGGCTCGGAGGTCTCCGATCCGGCAGGCTCGGACCCGCGGCGCTCCGGCTCCGGGTGCTCGCCGCCTCCCGGGCCCCCGCCGCGTCCCCCCTCGTCGACCATCAGCTCAGGCCGAGGTCGGCCAGACCGATCGCGGCGAAGTACGGGTAGCCGGCGTCCTCGATGATCTCGCGGGCCCCGGTCGCGCGGTCGACGACGACGGCGACTCCTGCGATCTCGGCGCCGACCTTCAGCAGGGCCTCGATCGCCTTCAGCGGCGAGCCGCCGGTGGTGGACGTGTCCTCGACGACGACGACGCGCTTGCCCTCGAGGTCGGGGCCCTCGACCTGCCGGCCGCGGCCGTGGTCCTTGGGCTCCTTGCGCACGACGAACGCGTCGTAGGCGAGACCGCGGGCGGCGCCCTGGTGGAGGATCGCGGCGGCGATCGGGTCGGCGCCCATGGTGAGGCCTCCGACGGCGTCGACGCGCTCGATCGGCGCGATGAGGTCGAGCATGACCTCCCCGATCAGCGGCGCGACGCGGTGGTCGAGGCTCACGCGGCGCAGGTCGACGTAGTACGACGCCTTCTTGCCGCTCGTGAGGGTGAAGTCCCCGTGGAAGACGGCGTCGGAGCCGATGTACTCGATGAGCTGCTGGCGTGCGTCGGTCACGCGCCTACTCTACGGGGCGACCCCTCCCCCGCTCGGGAGCGCGCCCGCTGCGGCGTGCTCGCCCGCCTCGTCGCCTCCTCCGCGGAACTGGGTCATGTAGAGCTCGTAGTAGGCGCCGCGCTGCTTCAGGAGCGCCTCGTGCGCGCCCTGCTCGACGATCCGGCCCGACTCCATCACCAGGATGGTGTCGGCGTCGCGGATCGTGGAGAGCCGGTGCGCGATGACGAACGAGGTCCGGTCGGTGCGGAGCGCGTTCATCGCGTGCTGCACGAGCAGCTCCGTGCGGGTGTCGACCGAGGAGGTGGCCTCGTCGAGGATCAGCAGCGACGGGTTCGCGAGGAACGCGCGCGCGATCGTGATCAGCTGCCGCTCGCCCGCCGAGACGCTGCCGCCGTCGGCGTCCAGCACCGTGTCGTAGCCGTCGGGCAGCTGGCGCACGAAGCGGTCGACCATGGTGGCCTTCGCCGCGTCGACGATCTCCTCGTCGGTCGCGTCCAACCGCCCGTAGCGGATGTTCTCGCGGATGGTGCCCTGGAAGAGCCACGCGTCCTGCAGCACCATGCCCACGCGCGAGCGCAGATCGCCGCGCGCGAGGCTCGTGATGTCGACACCGTCGAGCAGGATGCGCCCTCCGGTGAGCTCGTAGAAGCGCATGACCAGGTTGACCAGCGTGGTCTTGCCCGCCCCGGTCGGACCGACGATGGCGACCGTCTGCCCGGGCTGCGCCGAGAAGGTCAGGTCCTCGATCAGCGGCTGCTCCGGGTCGTACGAGAACGAGACGCTCTCGAACTCCACGTGGCCGTCGGTGCGCTGCGGGAGCGACGCGGTCGCCGTCTCCGGCTCCTGCTCCTCGGCGTCGAGCAGCTCGAACGTGCGCTCGGCCGAGGCGACGCCGGACTGCAGCATGTTCGCCATGCTCGCCAGCTGGGTCACCGGCTGGGTGAACTCGCGCGAGTACTGGATGAACGCGGTCGCGTCGCCGAGCGTCAGCTGACCGGAGGCGACCCGCAGGCCGCCGACCACGGCGATGAGCACGTAGGAGAGGTAGGAGACGAAGGTCATCGCGGGCATGATCATGCCCGAGACGAACTGGGCGCCGAACGAGGCGGTGTAGAGGCTGTCGTTGCGGCGGTCGAACTCCTCGAGCATCTCGCGGTCGCGGCCGAAGGCGCGGACGATCTCGAGGCCGGAGAAGGTCTCCTCGATGTGGCCGTTCAGCGCGCCCGTGTTCTTCCACTGGGCCGCGAAGAGCTTCTGCGAGCGGGCGCCGATGACGCCCGCGATCACGCCCGAGAGCGGGATCGAGATCAGCGCGATCAGCGCGAGCTGCCACGACACGATGAACATCATCGCGGCGATGCCGACGATGGTCAGCACCGACTGCACCAGCTGCGAGAAGGCCTGCTGCAACGCCGTCTGGATGTTGTCGACGTCGTTCGTGACGCGCGACATCACGTCGCCGCGCTGCCGGGTGTCGAAGAAGCGCAGCGGGAGGCGGTTGAGCTTCGCCTCGATGTCCTGGCGGAGGTCGAAGACAACCCGCATCACGAGGCCGTTGAGGATGTAGCCCTGCGCCCACATGAGCACCGACGCGACGACGTACATCAGCAGCACGATGATGATCAGGCGGCCGAGGACCACGAAGTCGATGCCCGCGCCGGGCACGATGTCGGTCTTGGCCAGCATGTCGGCGAAGGTGCCGTTGCCCGAGGCGCGCTGCTGCTCGATGATCTGCTCGAGCGGGACGCCGGCGGGGAGCTGGGAGCCGATCACGCCGTTGAAGATCGTGTCCATCGCCTGCCCGAGGATCTTGGGCGCGATGACGGTGAGGACGACCGACAGCGAGACCAGGGCGACCACGAGGACCATCCGGGCGCGCTCGGGGCCGAGCAGCGAGAAGAGGCGCTTGGCCGAGGGCCAGAAGTTCTGCGCCTTGCGGGCGGGCGGCCCGTCCCCGAACATGCCGCCGTCGCCCTCGCCGGGCTCGAACTCGGGCTCGGGGGACGTCGTCTCCTCGGGGGCGGTGGTGTCGCGTGTGCGCGCCATCTCAGGACACTCCTTCGACGCTCAGCTGGGATTCGACGATCTCGCGGTAGGTCGCGTTCGTCTCGAGGAGCTCGTCGTGCGTGCCGCGGCCAACGACGCGGCCCGCGTCGAGCACGACGATCTGGTCGGCGTGGCGGATGGTCGACACCCGCTGGGCCACGATGATCACGGTCGCGTCGGTGGTGGCGTCGGCCAGCGACTCCCGCAGCCGCGCATCGGTCGCGACGTCGAGCGCCGAGAACGAGTCGTCGAACAGGTAGACCCGCGGCTTCGCGACGAGGGCCCGCGCGATGCAGAGCCGCTGGCGCTGCCCGCCGGAGACGTTGGTGCCGCCCTGCGAGACCGGCTCGTCGAGCCCGTGCTCCTTGCTCCGCACGAAGTCCTCGCCCTGGGCGATGCGCAGCGCCTCCCACAGCTCGGCGTCCGTCGCGTCGGGGCGGCCGAAGCGCAGGTTCGAGGCGATCGTCCCCGAGAAGAGGTAGGGGCGCTGGGGCACGAGCCCGATCACCTCGGCGAGCTGCGCCCGGTCGAGGGAGGAGACGGGCACGCCGTCGATCGTGACGGTGCCCTCCTGCGGGTCGAACAGGCGCGGCACGAGGCCGAGCAGGGTCGTCTTGCCGGCGCCGGTGGAGCCGACGACGGCCGTGGTGCGGCCCGGCTCCGCGACGATGTCGATGCCCGAGAGCACGGGGCGCTCGGCGCCCGGGTAGCCGAAGACGACCCCGGAGAACTCGACGCGGCCGCGCGCGGGCGTCGGGACTCCGCCCTCGGGCGTGGTGAGGCTGGTGCGGGCGTCGAGCACCTGCTGGATCCGCTCGGCGCAGACGACCGCGCGCGGGATCATCATCACCATGAAGACGCCCATCATCACGGCGGTGAGGATCTGGAGGAGGTACTGCAGGAACGCGGTGAGCGAGCCCACCTGCATCTGACCGGCGTCGACCCGCTGCCCGCCGAACCACAGCACGGCCGCGGTGGCCAGGTGCAGGATCATCATGATCGCGGGGAACATCAGCACGAAGATGTTGCCGACCTTGATCGACACCTCGGTGATCGCCGCGTTGGCCTTGCGGTACCGCTCGGACTCGAACGGCTCGCGCACGAAGGCGCGCACCACGCGGATGCCCGTGATCTGCTCGCGCAGCACGCTGTTGATCCCGTCGATCCGGTCCTGCATGAGGCGGAACAGCGGCAGCAGCAGGAACACCAGGAAGCCGACCACGACGAACAGCAGCGGCACCGACACCCAGACCAGCCAGGAGAGGCCGGCGTCCTCACGCAGGGCGAAGACGATGCCGCCGACGCACATGATCGGCGCGGAGACCATGAAGTTGAGGGTCATCAGCACGAGCATCTGCACCTGCTGCACGTCGTTCGTGCCGCGGGTGATCAGGGTGGCCGTGCCGAAGCCGCCGACCTCGAGCCCGCTGAGCGAGTCGACGCGGCGGTAGACGTCGCGGCGCAGGTCGCGGCCGACGGACATGGCGGTGCGGGCGCCGAAGTAGACGGCTCCGATCGCCGCGGCGACCTGCACGACGCAGACGCCGAGCATGGTCATGCCGGTGCCCCAGATGAAGTCGGTGTCGCCGCGGCCGATGCCCTGGTCGATGATCTCGGCGTTGAGGCTCGGCAGGTAGAGCGCGGCGAGCGTCGCGACGAGCTGCAGCACGACGACGGCGGCCACCCAGCGCGCGTAGGGCTTCGCGTAGGCGGAGGCGAGGCGGAGCAGGATCATGGGTCCTCCGGAGGGGCGGAGCAGGAGCGGGAGGGGTGGGGACCGGGCTGGGGAGCGCGGAGCGCCGAGGAGCCCGTCGGGCCCGCACGGCGCGGGCGGCGGCGGCGTCCGGACGGCACGACGAACGGCCGGTCGGGACGGCGCTAGACAACCATCGACCACCGACACCGGTTCCGCAATCCGCCGAGGGGATGACTCCCCCGGCCCGCGGCCGCCGGGACGCGCGGAGGACGCGCAGGAGACGTGTCGGCGGCGGCTCCTACACTTCCAGGATGCGCATCGCCACCTGGAACGTGAACTCCATCCGGGCCCGCACCGGCCGCGTCGTCGACTGGCTCGTGCGCGAGGACGTGGACGTCCTCGCCATGCAGGAGCTCAAGTGCAAGCCCGAGCAGTTCCCGCACGAGGCCTTCGCCGACGCCGGCTACCACGTCGAGATGGTCGGGCTCAGCCAGTGGAACGGCGTCGGCATCGCCTCGCGCCTGCCGATGGAGGACGTGCAGATCGGCTTCCCGGGCATGCCCGGCTTCGCGAAGGAGGCGGCGGCCGACGGCTCCTACCCGCTCGAGGCCCGCGCGATCGGCGCCACGGTCGACGGCGTGCGCGTCTGGAGCCTCTACGTCCCGAACGGCCGCGCGGTCGACGACCCGCACTACCTCTACAAGCTCGAGTGGCTCGCAGCTCTCGAGGCGAGCACCCGCGAGTGGCTGGCCGCCGAGCCCGACCTGCCGCTCGCCCTGGTCGGCGACTGGAACGTCGCGCCGCTCGACAGCGACGTGGGCGACCCGAGCCTCGGCCCCGGATCGACGCACGTCTCGATCCCCGAGCGCGCCGCCTTCGCCGCCTTCGAGGACGCGGGCCTGCGCGACGTCGTCCGCCCGCTCGTGCCCGAGGGCTACACCTACTGGGACTACAAGCAGCTCCGCTTCCCGCGCAACGAGGGGCTGCGGATCGACTTCGTGCTCGGCTCCCCCGCGTTCGGCGAGATCGTCACCGGCGCCTCGATCCACCGGGATGAGCGCAAGGGCGACGCCCCGAGCGACCACGTCCCGGTGGTGGTCGACCTCGACCTGGAGACGACCCTCGACGACGACCGCCCGATGATCTTCTGAGCATGGCCTCGTCGAAGAAGAAGCGCGCGCGGGCCCAGGCCGCCTCGGCCGGCGCCTCCCGCCCCGCCGCCCGACCCGCGACGGCACGCCCTGCGACCGCCCGCCCCGGAGCCGCGCACGACGAGTTCCGGTCCGACGCCTACCGCTCGGTGGGCGAGATCATCGCCGCCGGGAAGCCGCGCCGGCGCCGCTGGGACCTCGTGCTCTCGATCCTCGGCTGCCTCGCCCTCGGCCTGCTCACGATCGTGCTCGGCTACCTCGCCGCGATCCTCTCGGTCTTCCCCGCGCAGTGCGAGGGCCAGAACTTCGCCTGCGACTTCGACCGGATCGACTGGGGCGTCTCGATCGCGCTGATCGGGCCGCCCGCGCTGACGCTGATCGCCGTGGCCGTGACGGTCGTGCGCTACCTCGTGGGCCGTCGCGCGTTCCTCGTGCCGGTCATCGGGTTCGTGCTCTGCATCGCCACCGCGTTCCTCGCCTCCTCGCTCGTGACGAGCTCGATCCCCGGTTCGGCGCTGGTCTAGCACCGACCCGGGGGCGCGTCAGCGGTCGAGCGGGCGGCGCTGGTCCAGCACCGACCCGGGGCGCCGACCGCCGGCGAGGTCAGCCGCAGGCGGGCTCGTCGTTCAGCGTCACCGCGGTGGGGTTGATCATCGGGGTCACCCGCACGGTCTGGTCGCCGAAGCCGGAGGCGTCGCCGGCGCTGAACTGCACGTCGAACGTCTCGGACTGGCCGGGCGAGAGCTGCACGGCGACCTTCGAGACGGGACGGCCGAGGTCGTCGAGGCTCTCGGGTCCGTAGCCGGTGCCGTCGGCCCAGGCCGCGCTCGACACCGTGGTCCCGGGAGGGCCGTAGACGTAGATGTTGGTGACGAAGTCGCCCAGGGGGTACGCACCGCGCCCGCCGGCCGCGGCGACGTAGCCGGGCAGCGTCCGAGCGACCGCCTTCGAGATCGTGTTGGTCACGGTGACGGAGGTGGTGAAGACCGCGCCGGAGGCGGCGCACCGGCCCGCGCTCGACTGCGTGACCGCCGTGCTCAGGTAGTAGTCCATCTTCGAGCCGCCCGAAGCGTCCTGGAAGAACACTCCGGTGGTCGTGCCGTCGGTCGTCGTCTGCGGCAGGACCCCCGCGATCGGCGTGGGCGCGAGGAGCGCCTGCTCGTCGGCGTCGGAGCTGTAGGCGAGGATGCGGCTCTCGTCGACCGCCTTCACGATCGCCGGGAGCATCTTCGTCGGCTCCATCTCGCCGCCGAGGATCTTGCCCAGGATCGTCGCGCTCGCCTCCGAGAAGAACTCGTCGGTGCGCTCGGCCACGACCGACTCCGGGTAGCGGAAGTAGACCTCGTTGAGCAGGGTCGAGACGGTGTTCTCGCTCGTGAGGACCGTGCCGTCGGTGAGGGTCACCGGCCCGGTCGAGCCGAGGAGGTAGGAGAGGGCGACGGGGTCGATCGCGAGGACGCCGTCGATCCTCTGCTCGGGGAACTTCTGCGCCCAGAACTGCGAGGCGATCGAGGCGGCCGTCGGGAAGTCGGGGCGGCTGGTCGAGACGTTGAAGGTCGTCGCCATGTTCTCACCGATGGTGTCGAGCGCGCTCTGGTCGACGGTGACGGGAGCCAGACCGCGGAAGTCGCCGCTGCCCAGCTGACGGCCTATCGAGATCGCGCCGCCGTCGACGTCGAGCTGCATCACCGACGACGCGCCGCCGCCCAGAGCCTGCGACTCCGCCAGGTTCTGGAACATCACCAGATAGTGGCGCGGACCGGACGCTCCGAGGGAGTCGGGGAGGATCGCGGTGAGCGGCTCGACCTGCTCCATCGCCGCGGTCGCGGTGGCCAGCTGCGGAGTGAAGGAGTCGAGCGCGGAGGCGACCTGCGGCACCAGCGGGCCGCGGTCGATGCCCTCGACGCGGGTCTGCGCCGCGTCGACGACCTCCTTGGCGACGGTGATCTTCTGCGACAGCTCGGTGATCGCCGCGAGGTCGACCCTGCCGTCGACGGGCTTGAGGATGTCGAGCGAGGTCGTGGAGAGCGGCGTGACGATCCGGCCGGAGACGTCGTCGGCGATCTCGGTCGCGGCGCGGACCGCGGACAGGTTCGGCCCGAGGACGGGCACCACCTCCATCACCCGCCACACCGGGTCCTCGGTCTCGTCGCGCGCCTCGCCGGTGAGGGTCGCGATCCGGCCCGCGGTCTCCTCCGCACCGGAGGTGTCGAACGTCGTCAGCCTGTCCGTCACCTGCGATACCAGCGGGATCGCCTCGGTCAGCTTGTCGCGGACGGTCATCGCCTTGTCGTAGGTGCGCACGCCGAGGAGCACCGCGACGACGGCGCCGATCAGCAGGACCAGGAGGACGATCAGCGTGATCCAGAGGCCGCGACGGCGGCGCGGCCTGCCGCGGGCGGATCGGTCGGCGGACGTGGTGGTGCTCATTCGAGAGAGCCTAAGCGACGGTCGGCGGAGTGCGACCGGGCCCGCGCCACCGGCCCCGTCCCAGGACGAGGGACACGCGACGCGGATGCGCGGGCCGTCCGGCGCCTCCGCCGGGACCGAGCGGGAGGCGGGGATGCTGCTCCGCTCAGCCCAGCAGGAGGGACACCCCGATGAGCACGGGCACCGCGGCGACCGTGGTCACGAGGGCCGTGTCGCGGGCGACGGCGACGCCCCGGTCGTAGCGCGAGGCGAAGGTGAAGATGTTCTGCGCGGTCGGCAGCGCGGCGGTCACCGTCACCACGAAGAGGTGCTCGGAGTCGAGGTGGAACGCGAAGCGCCCCAGCAGCAGCGCGACCGCCGGCATCACCAGCGACTTGAGGACGGAGGCGACCACCACCTCGACCCGCGCCGGCCCCGCCTCCAGCGGCCGCTGCCCGCGCAGCGACATGCCGAAGGCGATCAGCACCAGCGGGATCGACGCGTTGCCGATGATCGAGAACGGCTGCAGCACGGGCGCGGGCAGCTCCACGCCGGTGAGGGCGACGACGAGGCCGAGGGCGGAGGCGATGATCATCGGGTTCCGCAGCGGCTGCGTGAGGATCGCACCGACCGAGGTCCGCCCGCTCGTCGAGACGTCGAGCAGCGTCAGGATCGTCGGTGCGAGGACGATCAGCTGCAGGAGGAGCGTCGGGGCCACCCACTGCGGATCGCCCAGTACGTAGATGGCGACCGGCAGTCCGATGTTGTTGGCGTTGACGTAGGAGGAGGCCGCGGTCCCGATCACCGTCTCCGGCAGCGGGCGGGGGAAGAGCAGCCGCGAGGCCAGCACGTAGAGCAGGGCGACGGTCAGCACCGTCAGGAGCGAGACGAGCAGGAACGAGGAGAAGAGGACGGAGACGTCGGCCCGCGACAGCACGGTGAACAGCAGCGCCGGCGTCGTGACGAAGAAGGCGATCCGCGACAGGATCAGCCGGCTCTCGGGCGGGACGATCCGGAACCGCGCGATCAGGTAGCCGACCGCGATGACGACCCCGATGATCGAGAAGCCGGTGAGCACGCCCTCCACGCCGCCGCCTCCCCGCCGCGGCCCGTCCGCTGTCGCGCCTCCACCCTAGGCAGTGGCCGGGCGTTGCAGCGCCGGCGCGACGCGCTTACGGTGTGCGGCATGCCGCATCTCGAGGTCCCCGGCGCGAGCCTCCACTGGGAGGCGGACGGCCACGCCTCCGCGCCCGCCCTGCTGCTCGTGCACGCGGGCATCGCCGACCTGCGGATGTGGGACCCGCTCGTCCCCGACCTCTCCCGCGACCGGCTGGTGGTCCGCTACGACGTCCGCGGCGCGGGCGGAACGAGCACGGAGGACGTGGAGTACGACCCGCGCCGGGACGCCCTGGACGTGCTCGACCACCTCGGCGTCGAGCGCGCGGTGGTCGTCGGCTGCTCGCGGGGCGGAACGCTCGCGCTCGACCTGGCGCTCGAGCATCCGGAGCGGGTGACCGGCCTGGTCGTGATCGCCCCGGGCCTGGCGGGCTTCGACTACCCCGCGCTGACGGCGGAGGAGGAGCGCCGCTTCGGGGAGGTCGAGGCGCTGGAGCTCGCGGGCGAGCGGGAGGCCGCGGCGATCGTCGAGGCGGAGCTCTGGGCCGTGGGTCCCGACCGCTCCGCGGACGACGTGGCTCCGGAGTTCCTCGCGCGGGTCCGGGAGCTCGCGCTCACGGGCGTCGGCCATGAGGCGGAGGCCCCCCGCCCGGTCGATCCCTCCGGGCCGGCGGGCGAGCGGCTCGGGGAGATCGCCGTGCCGACCCTCGTCGTGGCGGGCGCGCACGACCTCTCGGAGTCGCTGCCGGTCTGCGAGCACCTCGCCGCCGAGGTGGGCGGTGCAGAGCTGCACGTGCTCGAGGACGCGGCGCACCTGCCCAGCCTCGAGCACCCGGAGGAGTTCCTCGCGGTGCTGCGGCCGTGGCTGGAGCGCCACGGGATCTGATCAGGCCACGGCGGCCAGGTCGAACGCCCAGTCCACGTAGAGCTCCGGCGGCTCGCCCTGCTCGACGAGGTCGATCCGGTCGAAGCCGGCCTCGACGCAGGTCGCGCCGGCGTCCAGGTCGCTCTCCGCCACGAAGGCGTGCACGAAGCGGGGCACGGGGAACGCCGCCGCCTCCTCGAGCAGCATCCGCACGGAGTCCGCGGTGATGCCGCGGGCGTGCGGAGCGATGCTCCACGCCGCCTCATAGGCGACGACGCCGCGCGAGCAGCCGTACCAATAGCCGATGGAGCCGACGGAGAGTCCGTCCAGCTCGACCACGTAGAAGAACGCGTCGCCGTCCGCCCAACCGCGCAGGTAGCGGTCGTGGCGCACGAGGATCTCGCTCTCGCTCTCGAGTCCGCTGCCCGCGTGCGCGAGGGTGTCGCGCAGGACGGAGGCGTCCGCCTGCGGCCAGGGGAGCAGGCGGAGGTTCTCGGGGTGGTGGTCGATGCTGGCTGTTCTCTGGTCGCTTCCGGGTTCGGGTCCCGTCACGCGCTCCGATCCTCTCTCTCAGGATGGCTCGCCGATCGAGCGCGCCGCCAGGGTGTTCGGCGCGCCTGTCCGATCGGATGTCTCCGCACTCGGGATGCGGACACGGTGTCGCCCCATCTTCGACCCGATCAGGGGAGGGAAACGGAAGCGGTGAGGAATCTAGCCCCGGACGGGGGGTGGGACCTGCACAACACCTGGGCAACCGCTGACCGCGGGGCCTCCGAGGGGCGGCGGAGACGTGCGCCCGCCCCCGCGAGATCGCCGCTTCGCTCCGCCGAGACGCAAGAAAAGCGCGCGCACGAGCCCATACGCTCGGAGTCGGAGCGCGTTCCGCTCCTGCAGCCCCGTATCACCAGCGTGAGGAGGATCACCATGTCGCAAGCCGTGCAGAGCACCGTCGTCGGAGAACCCGAGGTCGTCGAGGACCGCGTGGAGGACTCCGCCGCCTGGCTCGACCTGAAGGCGGCCGCCGCCGCGCTGCAGCCGCTCCAGTCCCAGGACGGCTCGCTCGCCGAGCCCGAGCGGCTCGAGGAGGCGCGCTCCCTCGTCGAGCGGATCGTCGCCGGCGTCCGCACCCTCGCCCCCGCGTTCCCGCACGACGCCGCGTACCTCGACGCGCTGGTCGTCGACCTCGAGCGCTGGAGCGCCGGCGCCCTCGGCCTGCCCGACTTCCTCGACTCGCTCACGGCGTTCCAGCCGCAGCTCGAGCGCGTCGACGGCCGCCGCCACCTCGTCGTCTTCCCCATGTACACCCAGAACGGCAGCCGCGACCGCCACGTCGAGGCCGTCCTCGTCGAGGTCGTCTGGCCGCGGTTCGTCGCCGAGCTGGAGGCGGGCGACTACTCCAACGCCCTCTTCGTGCCCGTGCGCTTCGTCGACTTCACCGCCGGCTACGACACCGACAGCGCCGTGCTGTTCCCCGAGACGGTCGCGATGCGCTCCGTCCCGTCCTTCACCTGGGGCGCGATCTTCGCCGACCGCGAGGCGGCCCGGTTCCGCCGCGTCGTCACGGAGGCGGCCCGGATCACCCGTCTCGAGCTCCCGGAGGACGCGCAGCGCCTGCTGGCCGACCAGCGCCTGGCGGAGGAGTCCTTCGTGATGTGGGACCTCATCCACGACCGCACCCACATGCGCGGCGACCTGCCGTTCGACCCGTTCATGATCAAGCAGCGGATGCCCTTCTTCCTCTACTCGCTGGAGGAGCTGCGGTGCGACCTCACCGCCTTCCGCGAGGCCGTCGCCATCGAGCGCCGCCTCGGCGCGCTGGACCGCCGTGACGACGAGGAGGAGGCGCTGGCCGAGCGCTCGCGCTTCGTGCAGTACGCGATCCTGTTCGACCGGCTCTTCCGCTTCCCGCTCACCGGGTCGCGGGTGCGCAACTACGACGGCCTCGGCGGCCAGCTGCTCTTCGCCTGGCTGCACCAGCACGGCGTCCTGCACTGGACCGACACCCGGCTGGCGTTCGAGTGGGACGGCGTCGCCGACGTGGTCGTCGCCCTCTCGGACGCGATCGACGAGCTCTACTGGCGCTCGATCGACCGGCCGAAGACGGCGCACTGGCTGGCCGCGCACGAGCTGATCGCGGCCACTCTCACTCCGCACCCCGCCTCCGCCTGGGCCCGCGGGCTCCCGGACGAGGTGCTGCTCGGCGCCCCGCGCGGGTTCACCGACGCGGTGCTGGACGACGAGTTCCCGCTGTCGATGTTCTACGAGGCCCTCGGGAAGAAGATGGGCGACGTCATCGCCTCGACCCGGGGCATCACCGGCCGGGACTGACGTCGCGCCCGGGACGCGGCGGGGTGCGCTCCTCCGCCTCCCGGGCCCCGTCCGACCGGCGTCGGTTAGCGTGGGGCGCATGCCCTCAGGTGACGGAGCCGCGGACCCGCTCGACGCGGGCTGGATCCGGCGAGCGCCGAGCCGGGCCGGATACGTGCGCGACGCGGTCACCGCGGGGATCCTGCTGGTGGCGACGGTCGTCTCCGTCGCGCTGTACTCCTCGGCGGGCTTCCCGGACGCGGCGCACCCCGTCGTCAGCGCCCACTGGGCCGTCCTGATGACCCTTCCCCTCGCGCTGCGCCGCCGGTTCCCCGCGAGCGTGGCGGCCGGGCTCTCCGTCGTCTACGCGCTCGGGATCGTGCTCCAGGTGCCGGAGTCGCTCTTCGGCCAGATCTGCCTGTTCCTCGCGCTCTACACGGTCGGCGCGTGGGGCCGGAACCGGCGCACGGCGCTCGTCGTCCGAGTGGCGATCGCGGTCGGGATGCTGGGCTGGCTGCTCACCACCCTCGCCACGGGCGAGTACTTCGGCAGCTCCGTGCCGGTCGACGACTCCCCCGGCCTGCTCTCGCCCTACGCGGCGGAGTCGGCCCTCGCGGTCGTGTCGAACCTGCTCTACTTCGGCAGCGCCTACGTCTTCGGCGAGGCGTCGTGGCAGTCGGCCCGCCGGCTGGAGGCGCTCGAGACGCGCACGGCCGAGCTCGACGACGAGCGGGAGCGCTCCTCGCGGCAGGCCGTGTCCTCCGAGCGGCTGCGGATCGCGCGCGAGCTGCACGACGTGGTCGCGCACCACGTCAGCGTGATGGGCGTGCAGGCGGGAGCGGCGCGGCGGGTGCTGGCGCGGGATCCGGAGCGGGCGGCGGCCTCGCTCAGCGCCATCGAGGGCGACGCGCGCTCGGCGATCGAGGAGCTGCACCGCATCCTGGTCGCGCTGCGCGCCGAGGACGCGGTGCCGAATCCGCTCACCGACGCCGCGTCCACCCGCGGGGTGGCCCAGCTCGAGGAGCTGGTCGCGGCGTCCAGCGGGTCGGGCCTGCCCACCGTCTTCCTCACCCTCGGCACGCCCCGCGAGATCCCCGCGACGGTGGGGCTCAGCCTCTACCGCATCGCGCAGGAGTCGCTCACGAACGTCCGCAAGCACGCGGGGCGCGGCGCGCACGCCGAGGTGCGCCTCCGCTACGCCCCCGACGCGGTCGAGCTCGAGATCGCCGACGACGGCGGGTCCGGCCCGCACCCGAGCGCTCCCGCCTCCTGCGGACTGGGGCACACCGGCATGAGCGAGCGCGCGGCCGCGGTCGGCGGCTGGATCGAGATGGGGCCGAGGGGCGGAGGCTACCTCGTGCACGCCCGGGTGCCGCTGTCCCCCGTCCGGGCGAGCGTGCCGGACGCCGACGACCCGGTACCGTCGTCGGAGACGTCGCGGGGGCGTCAGGAGCGAGCGAGCGGGGGCCGCCCATGACCGAGCACGTGCGCGTGCTGCTCGTCGACGACCAGGAGCTCGTCCGCGTGGGCTTCCGCATCATCCTCGAGTCGGAGCCGGGGATCGAGGTGGTCGGCGAGGCCCGCACCGGGCTCGAGGCCCTGCAGCGCGCCTCCGAGCTGCGCCCCGACGTGATCTGCATGGACGTGCAGATGCCCGGCCTCGACGGCCTGGCCGCGACCCGCGAGATCGTGGCCGACCCGCGCCTGTGCTCGCGGGTGCTCATCCTCACCACCTTCGACCGCGACGACTACCTCTTCGAGGCGCTCTCGGCCGGCGCCAGCGGGTTCCTGCTCAAGAACGCATCGCCGGAGGAGCTGGTCGAGGCCGTGCAGGTGGTCGCCCGCGGCGACGCGATGCTCGCCCCCGACGTCACCCGGCGCGTGATCGAGCGGTTCGCGTCCGTGCCCGAGCGCACGCCGGCCGCCGCCGAGCACTCCGGAGTGGCCGATCTGACGGACCGCGAGCGCGAGGTGCTCGTGCACCTGGCGCGGGGCTGGTCGAACGCCGAGATCGCTGCCGAGCTGTTCGTGGGCGAGGCGACCGTGAAGACGCACGTCTCGAAGATCCTGATGAAGCTCGGCGTGCGCGACCGGATCCAGGCGGTCGTGTTCGCCTACGAGCACGGGATCGCGGTGCCGGGGCGCCCCTGAGCGGTGGGCCGGGCGGTCGGCTCTCGGGTGCTCGACGTCGGGCCGTCAGCGCCGGGGCTGGCTCGAGGCCGGGCGCGGCGGAGTGCGGCGGACGAACTCCATCCGGATCTCCGGCACGATCTTCCGGTCGAGCACGACCGTCATGTAGCGGCCGTCGACGCGGGCGCCGATCGCGACCACGTCCGGATCGGTGTCCACGCGGTAGCCGCGCAGCGCCTCCCCGTCCACGATCACCGGGACGCCCCGCACGACGTCCTCGTCGCGGAGGGCGGCGGCGACCACCGGCATCCCGCCGCGGCGGCTGCGCACGCGGCCCGGGAAGGTGTTGCGGAGCACGTCGCCCATGTGGGCCGCGAGGCGGGACTCCAGGGGCCGGCTGCGCTCGGCGGGGATCGGCACGGAGGTGCGGACCGCCTCCCAGAGCACCGGGTACCGCATCCGCGTCACCTGGTCGACCATCCACGGCGGCAGGTGGTCGTTCTCGGCGCGCTCGATCGCGCGCTTCTGCTCGGGGGTCAGCGGGACGTGGTTGACGGGGTCGGCGCGGTTGCGCGGGTTCTTGTAGAACGAGTACGAGAGCGAGATCTCGACGAAGCGGCCGAGCGCCATCGTCTGCGCCGCGGCGAACTCCTCCAGCCTCGGCTGGGGCGCGAACGCGAGGACGGGATCGCCGAAGCGAGCCGCGATCTCGTCCACCCCGGGAGGGGCGGGCATGTCGCGGACAGCTCCCGTCGTGTCCATGCGCATACGTCAAGAGTGGCCTGCCTCCCAGCCGATACCAACTTCTTGACGGAGATCGGCTTTCGGGTCGTCGTCCGTTCACCTGCCCGAAACATGCGGGAGGCAGGAGGGGTGTCTCGGAGGGCGCCTCCGGGGCTCCTCCGGGCGGCGGGCTGCGAAGATGGAGGGATGAGCGCTCTGCACGATCCCGACGTCCGCGGCTTCGCCTCCGACAACTACTCCGGAGTGCACGACGTGGTCCTCGCCGCGATCGCCGCGGCCAACGGAGCGCACCAGATCGCCTACGGCGAGGACGTCTACACCGAGCGCCTGCAGGAGGCGTTCCGCCGCGAGTTCGGCGAGCAGGCCCAGGCCTTCCCCGTCTTCAACGGCACGGGCGCCAATGTCACCGGCCTGCAGTCGATGCTGCCGCGGTGGGGCGCCGTCGTCTCGGCGGGCACCGCGCACATCACCTCCGACGAGGGCGGAGCGCCCGAGAAGGTCGGCGGGATCAAGATCCTCACGGTCCCCACGCCCGACGGCAAGCTGACCCCGGCGCTGGTCGACCAAGAGGCGTGGGGCTTCGGCGACGAGCACCGCGCCCAGCCGCTCGTGGTCTCGATCACCCAGTCCTCCGAGCTCGGCACCGTCTACACCCCCGAGGAGGTGCGCGCGCTCGCCGACCACGCGCACGGCCTCGGCATGCGGCTGCACATGGACGGGGCGCGCATCGCGAACGCCGCGGCCGCCCTCGGCCTTCCCCTGCGCTCCTTCACGACCGATGCGGGCGTCGACGTGCTCTCGTTCGGCGGCACCAAGAACGGCATCCTGCTCGGCGAGGCGATCGTCGTGCTCGACCCGGCGGCCTCGACCGGGCTGACCTTCCTCCGCAAGACCAACATGCAGCTCTCCTCCAAGATGCGCTTCATCTCGGCGCAGCTGCTCGCCCTGCTCGGCGACGGCGGCGAGGAGGAGCCCCTGTGGCTCCGCTCGGCCCGGCACGCGAACGCCATGGCGGCGCGCCTGCGCTCGGGGCTCGAGGAGGCGATCGCCGCCGGACGGATCACCGGGCTCGAGTTCACTCAGCAGACCCAGGCCAACGCGGTGTTCGCGACGCTGCCGCCCGGAGTCGCGGACCGGCTCCGCGCCGCCTACCGCTTCTACGACTGGAACCCGGCGACCGGCGAGGTCCGCTGGGTCTGCTCCTTCGACACCACGGAGGACGACATCGACGCGTTCACGGCCGCGATCGAGCGCGAGCTGGCCGCGTGAGGGCCCGCCTCCCGCGCCTGGCGACGGTCGGCGCCGCGCTCGCCGTGCTCGTCGCGCTGACGGGCTGCACGACGGCCGAGCGCTCGGACGTCGCGGCCACCCCGTCGGCGTCCGAGACCGCCGCTCCGACTCCCTCCGCGACTCCGACGCCCTCGCCCACGGCCTCGACCCGCCTGGGCTGCGACTCCCTCCTCCCCGCCACGCGGGCGGCCACGGCGCTGGGGGTCTCCCGCAGCGCTCTCGAGGGCAGCCGCGAGGTGACGACGCGCTCCTCGGGCGAGCTGATCCGCGAGGCCGCGGAGGAGAACGGCGGAGCGCTCCGCTGCGCCTGGTACGACGAGGACGCCTCGATCACCGCGGCGGCGGTCGACGACGCCGCCGAGGCCTTCGCCGGCCGTCCGGGCCCGCGCCTCGAGACCGGCGTCGAGGCCTACGGCTCCTGCACCGACGGCAGCTGCGACCTGGACCTGCTCGCCGGCTCCACCTGGGTGACGCTGCAGCTGCGGGGCGCCCCGGCCGCGGTCGACCTCGCCGCGCTGGCGACCGGCACCGCCTCCGCCGCGCTCGGCACCCTCGACGAGCCGGTCACCGCGACGGCGCCCGTCTGCACCGAGGTCCTGACGGCCGAGCAGCTGTCCGGTGCCGCCGGTCTCGCGCAGGCGACCGCGGGGACGGGGACCGGGACGCCGACCACCGCGTCGGCTGCTGCCGCCGCCCGGGCCGGGTACGCCTCCTGCAGCTGGAGCGACGCCTCCAGCGCCACCTACTCGGGCGTGACGGTCGACGCGCTCCCGAACGGCGACGACGGCTGGCGGAACCTCTCGCTGACCTCGGGCCTGGCGATCCCGCTCGAGCCGCTCGACGGCTTCGGCGAGAAGGCCCTCACCGGCTGCGCGGCGGACGTCTGCGAGATCGACGCGCTGGCCGACGACGTGTGGTGGCGCGTGACCGTCACCGGCGACGCGGCGAAGGCCGAGGCCGTCGCCCGCGCCGTGCTCGCGAACGCCTGACCCGGGCACCCCGCTCCTCCTCCGCGAGCGGGTCAGCGCCAGTACTCGTACCAGGACGACTCGCGGCAGCCGAGGGACGCGTAGAGGCGGCGGGCGCCGGCGTTCTCGGCGAGCACCTGGAGCCAGAAGCGCGCGACGCCCCGGCCGGACGCGTCCTCGAGGAGGGCGCGGATCACGGCGGAGGCGAGCCCGCGGCGCCGGGCGTCCGGCCGGGTCGCCAGGGCGAAGAGGCCGCCCCAGAGCTCGCCGTCCGGCGCCGTGACGAGCGCGAGTCGGCCGGTCGCGGCCGGGCCGTCCCCGTCGACGGCGAGAGCGTAGGAGGAGGGGCAGCCCGCGAGGATGCGCTCGGCGACCGCACGCTCCTCCGCGCCACCGCGACCGTCCACCGACCACCAGAGGGCGAGCCAGTCCTCGTCGGGAGCCGGGGCGAGGCGGACGCGAGGCCGCGGCGCGGATACCGACGGCGCGGACCCCGACGTCGAGGGCAGGGCGGCGAGCGCCTCCTGCACCGAACCC
Source organism: Rathayibacter sp. AY1F4 (assembly GCF_002931775.1). Classification (NCBI taxonomy): domain Bacteria; kingdom Bacillati; phylum Actinomycetota; class Actinomycetes; order Micrococcales; family Microbacteriaceae; genus Rathayibacter; species Rathayibacter sp. AY1F4. The sequence goes on along the minus strand of NZ_PSVE01000029.1, from coordinate 30,571 downwards.
GTCAGCACGAGCGTCCGGTCGATCGGCGCGGCGCCCCGCTCGGCGAGCAGCCCGGTCAGACCGGCGGGGCTCGGCGGCCCGATCTGCACGAGGGGCGCGATCCCGTGCTCGCGGGCGAACGCCTCCGCCGCGTCGAGCGCCGCCTCCTGGTCGACGACGTCGCCGGACGCGAGCACCGAGTTCGCGCGCTTGGTGACTCCTGCGGAGGCGCGCAGCTCCCACGCGCCGAGGGGGCGCCGCACGAGCGCGGGCCAGGCGTCGGCGGCGAGGCGGTCGAGCAGGCGCGGATCCATCGGGCCACGGTAGCGGGAGCGGCGCCGGAGCCCTGTGGACGCCCCCGGAGACGGCTCCGGCCCGCAGGATCCGCCGCGGACGAGCCGAGCGGGATCCTGCGGGCCGGAGGCCGTGGAGGGACGAGCCCTACATGTTGATCATGTGCCCCTTGAGGCCGTGGAAGCCCTCCTGCAGCGCCTCCGACAGCGTCGGGTGGGTGTGCACGTTGCGGGCCAGCTCGGTCGCGGTGAGGTCCCACTTCTGGGCGAGCGTGAGCTCGGGGAGCAGCTCCGAGACGTCCGGGCCGATCATGTGGGCGCCGAGGAGCTCGCCGTACTTCTTGCTCGCGATGAGCTTCACGAAGCCGGTGGGCTCGCCGAGGCCGTGGGCCTTGCCGTTCGCCATGAAGGGGAAGGTCGAGACGGTGATCTCGTGTCCCTCGTCCGTCGCCTGCTTCTCGGTGAGGCCGAAGGAGGCGATCTGCGGCTGGCAGAACGTCGCGCGCGGCATCATCCGGTAGTCCCCCAGGGTCTGGGTCTCGGCACCGGCGAGGGTCTCGGCGGCGACGACGCCCTGCGCCTCCGCGACGTGCGCGAGCTGCAGCTTCGCGGTGACGTCGCCGATGGCGTAGATGTGCGGCACGTTGGTGCGCATGTGGTCGTCGATCGCGATCGCGCCGCGCTCAGTGAGCTCGACGCCCGTCTTCTCGAGGCCGAAGCCCTCGGTGCGGGGGACCCAGCCGATGGACATGAGCACCTTGTCGACCTCGAGGGTCGACTGCGTGCCGTCCTTCGCGGTGTAGGTGACCGTGACGTAGCCGTCCTTGTCGACGACCGACTCGACCTTGGTCGAGGTCAGGATCTCGACGCCGAGCTTCTTGTACTGCTTCTGGATCTCCTTGGAGACGTCCGGGTCCTCGTTGGGGAGGGCGCGGTCCATGAACTCGATGATCGTCACGTCGACGCCGTAGTTCTTGAGGACGTAGGCGAACTCCATGCCGATCGCGCCCGCGCCCACGATGGCCATCGTGTCGGGGAGCTCGCGGGTCATGATCTGGGTCTCGTAGGTGACGACGTTCTCGGAGAGCTCGACGCCGGGGAGGAGGCGGACGCTCGCACCGGTCGCGATGATCGCGTCGTCGAAGGTCAGCGACTCCGTGCCGCCCTTGCTCAGCTGCACGTCGAGGCCCTGCGGGCCGGTGAAGGAGCCGACGCCGTCGAACTCGGCGATCTTGTTCTTCTTCATCAGGAAGTGGACGCCCTTGGTGCGGCCGTCCGCGACCGAGCGGCTGCGGTCGAACGCCGCGCCGAAGTCGAACGAGACGTCGCCCGAGATGCCGAACTGCTTCGCCTGGGTGTGGAAGAGGTGGGCGAGCTCCGCGTTGCGCAGCAGCGCCTTGGACGGGATGCAGCCGACGTTGAGGCAGACACCGCCCCAGTACTGCTTCTCGACGACGGCGACGGACTTGCCGAGCTGGGCGGCGCGGATCGCGGCCACGTATCCGCCGGGGCCTGCCCCCAGGACGACGACGTCGAAGTGCTGGGCCATGGATGATCCTCCAGAGTCGTGGATGGTGGTGCGCGGGGTGACCACGCCGTCTCCCACCGTACCGTTCCGGGGCTCGGAGACGGCCCGCTCCTCCGTGGGCGAACGCGCGTGCGGGCGCCTGCCGTGCACGCGCGGGAATGCCCGCGGGGCGGGGACGGTTGGGCTCCTCGGGCGACGGAGCCCCTCCCCCAGTCCCCCGCACGGAAGAAGCCCCGCGATGTCCGCCACCGCCTCCCGCACCGCCAGCACCAGCGCCCCGATCCTCGACGTCCTCGCGGAGCGCTGGAGCCCCCGCTCCTACGACGCGACCGCGACCGTCTCCGACGAGACCCTCGCGTCCCTCCTCGAGGCCGCGCGCTGGTCTCCGTCCGCGAGCAACTCGCAGCCGTGGCGCTTCATCGTCGCCCGCCGCGGAACCGACGAGTTCGACCGCATCGTCGCGACGCTCGCCGGCTTCAACGGCGCCTGGGCCGGCTCCGCCGCCGTCCTGGTCGTCGCGCTGGCCGAGACCGTCGACTCCGAGGGGAAGCCGCGCCCCTGGGCCGTCTACGACCTCGGCCAGTCGATCGCCCACCTCAGCGTCCAGGCGCACCACGAGGGCCTGCACGTGCACCAGATGGCCGGCTTCGACAAGGACGCCGTCCGCGCCGCGTTCGGCGTCGACGAGCGCTTCGACCCGGTGACGATCGCCGCGGTGGGAGTCGCGGCCGACGCCGACGCGCTGGCGAACGAGACCCTCCGCGAGCGCGAGACCGCGCCGCGCACCCGCCTGCCCCTCGAGGAGCTCGTGCTCGTCCAGGCGTAGCCCTCCGGCGGAAGGCCTCCCCCGTCCGCGGACCGGGGAGGCCTTCCGCGTCCCACCCCCTGTGTTACTCCCCGTGTCGGTCCCCGCTGTGCCGCCGGGAGCCTCTCCGTACGATCGGACGATCCGCCCGCCCGTCCCGCTGCCCGGAGAGACATGCCCGCCACCCCCGCCGCCCGCACGAGCCTGGCCTTCGACGCCGAGCTCGGCCAGTCGGCGTTCCCCGTGCGCTTCGAGGGGGTCGGCCGCACCTTCGCGCCCGGGGCCCCCGTGCTGACGGACGTGACGCTCGAGGCCGCCGCGGGCGAGGTCATCGCGATCCTCGGCCCGAGCGGCTGCGGCAAGTCGACGCTGCTGCGCATCGCGGCGGGCCTGGACACCGCCTCCGAGGGGTCCGTCCTCATCGACGGCGCCCCCGTCTCCGGCATCGACCCGCGCTGCGCGGTGGCGTTTCAGGAGCCGCGGCTGCTGCCCTGGCGGAGCATCGCCGACAACGTCGCGCTCGGCCTGCCGCGCGGCACCCCGCGCCCGGCCGCCCGCGCCGCCGTCGACGAGCTGCTCTCGCTGGTCGGCCTCACCGCGCACGCCCGCTCGCGGCCCCGCGAGGTGTCCGGGGGGATGGCCCAGCGCGCCTCCCTCGCCCGCGCCCTCGCCCGGAACCCCGGCGTGCTCCTCCTGGACGAGCCCTTCGGGGCGCTCGACGCGCTGACCCGCCTGCGGATGCAGGACCTGCTGCTCGACGTGCACGCGGCGGCTCCGGCGACGATCCTGCTCGTCACCCACGACGTCGACGAGGCCCTCCAGCTGGCCGACCGCATCGTGCTCCTCGGGCGCGACGAGCCCGGAGGCGTCTCGCGCATCCAGCGGATCGTCACCGTCCCCGGCGCGCGGCCCCGCGACCGCGGCTCGGCGGAGCTCGCCGAGCACCGGGCCGAGCTCCTCGCGGGGCTGGGCATCGAGCGGCACTGACCCCGGGCGGATCGACCCGCGTCCCTCCACCCGGGCGGCACGGTCCGGGCGGCACGACCTCCCTCCCCAGCCGCCTCCTCCTCCCGCTCTCCACCGCACGAGCACCTCCCCGCACCGCCCCTCCTCCGCAGCGTCCACACTCGCTGTCACCGCATCCCCGAAGCCGAGGCCCCCATGTCGTTCACCAGCTCCCCGCTCACCCGCCGCACCGCTCTCGCCGGTCTGCTCACCGCCGCCGCCGTCCCGCTCCTGGCGGGCTGCGTGCAGGGCGAGGGCGGAGGAGGAGCGGCGGCCGCGACCGCCGACGCCGCCTCCGGAGGAACCCGGGGCGGCACGCTCACGCTCGACTTCGCGACGTACAACCCGCTGAGCCTGGTCATCAAGGAGAAGGGCTGGCTCGAGGCCGCCCTCGCCGAGCAGCAGGTCACCGTCGCCTGGGTGCAGTCGGCCGGCTCCAACAAGGCCAACGAGGCCCTGCGCGCCGGAGCGATCGACGTCGGCTCCACCGCCGGCTCGGCCGCACTGCTCGCCCGCTCGAACGGCTCGCCGATCAAGACGATCGACATCTTCTCTCAGCCGGAGTGGTCGGCCCTCGTCGTCCCCGCCGGCTCGGCGATCACGTCGGTCGAGCAGCTCGAGGGCAAGCAGATCGCGGCCACCAAGGGCACCGACCCGTACTTCTTCCTGGTGCAGGCGCTCGAGGCCGCCGGGCTGGGCATCGGAGACGTGACGGTGCAGAACCTCCAGCACGCCGACGGCTGGGCGGCGCTGCAGAACGGCTCCGTCGACGCCTGGGCGGGCCTGGACCCGATCATGGCCGGCGCCGAGGCGGCCGGGGCGACCCTGCTCTACCGCAACGTCGACTTCAACTCCTACGGTCTGCTCAACGCGACCGAGAGCTTCCTCGCCGAGAAGCCGGACCTCGCGCAGACCGTCGTGAACGCGTACGAGCACGCCCGCGCCTGGGCGCTCGAGAACCAGGACGAGACGGCGAGCATCCTCGCCTCCGTCGCCGGCCTCGACGTGGCGGTGGCGACGACGGTCATCACCGAGCGCAGCAACCTTGACGTCGACAACGTCCCCGGCTCCGCGCAGACCGACGTGCTCGCCGTGATCGGCCCGATCTTCGTCGAGAACGGCGACGTCGCCTCGCAGCAGCAGGTCGACGACGCGCTCGACTCGCTGCTCGACGACACCTACGCCTCGGCGGCCGACCCGAGCGCCATCGGCGCCTGAGGGTCCGGCCCTCCGCCCCCACCCCGTGATCCGAGGAGACCGACGATGACGATCCGCGACGACGACACCGCGACCGACGCCGATGTGCTGCGCCGGAGCGCGCTGTCCGCGCCGATGCCGGGTGAGCCCGGACTCGCGACGGCGGGCCCGTCGGTCGCGGCCTCCCAGCGCCGCCTCCGCGAGGACCGCTCCCACCCGCTCACATCGCGACGGTGGTTCGTCGTCGCGGGAGGCGCGGTCCTGCCCGTGCTGCTGCTCGCCGCCTGGCAGATCGCGACGACGACCGGGATGGTCTCGGTGGCGGTCTTCCCCTCGCCCGCGATGGTCTGGGCGGCCGGCGTCGACCTCGCCCAGCGCGGCGACCTCGGCCAGGACGTCGCCATCTCGACGCAGCGCGTGCTCATCGGGTTCGCACTCGGCTCGGCGCTCGGCCTCGTGGTCGGCGCGCTCTTCGGGCTCTCCCGCGTCTGGGAGGTCGTCCTCGGGCCGACGCTCGGCGCGATCCGGGCGGTCCCGTCGCTGGCCTGGGTCCCGCTGCTGCTGCTCTGGATGGGCATCGGCGAGGAGTCGAAGATCACGCTGATCACGATCGGCGCGTTCTTCCCCGTCTTCACCACGGTGGCCACGGCGCTCGGCCACGTCGACCGGCACCTCGTCGAGGCCGGCCGCGCCTTCGGCCTCTCGGGCGTCCGGCTCTTCACGACGGTGCAGCTGCCCGCGGTGATCCCGTCCGTGATCTCCGGGCTGCGCCTCGCGCGCGCCCAGTCGTGGCTGTTCCTGGTCGCCTCCGAGCTCATCGCCTCCTCGATGGGCCTGGGCTTCCGCCTCATCGACAGCCAGAACAACGGCCGGATCGACCGGGTGTTCCTGGCGATCGTCCTGCTGGCCGTGCTGGGCAAGCTCACCGATGCCGTCGTCGGCGTGTTCCAGCGCTACGCCGTGAGGAAGTGGGCGTGAGCGCCGGGGAGGGAGCTCCGAGCGTGAGCGGGACGATCGCCAACCTGCTCGACGAGCACCGCCGGTTCCCCCCGCCCGCGGCCTTCGCCGCGCAGGCGAACGCGGGCGCGGAGGAGTACTCGCGCGCCGCCGCCGATCCGGTCGCGTTCTGGGAGGAGGCGGCCCGCCGCCTCGAGTGGGCGGAGCCGTGGCACACCGCCCACAGCTGGGAGCCTGCCGCTCCGCTGCCCGACGGCTCGCTCTCGGTGCCGCGCACGACCTGGTTCGAGGGCGGACGGCTGAACGTGGCCGTCAACTGCGTCGACCGCCACGTGGACGCGGGACGCGGCGGGAAGACCGCCCTCCACTTCGAGGGCGAGCGCGGCGACCGGCGGTCGATCACCTACGCCGAGCTCCAGCGCGAGGTCTCCCGCGCCGCTAACGCGCTGACCGCGCTCGGGATCGGTAAGGGCGACCGCGTCGTCGTCTATCTCCCGGTGATCCCCGAGACCATCGTCATCACGCTCGCGATCGCGCGGATCGGAGCGATCCACTCGCTCGTCTTCGGCGGCTTCTCCGCCGAGGCGGTGCGGTTCCGCGTGGAGGACACCGGCGCGAAGCTCCTGGTCACCACGGACGGGCAGTTCCGGCGCGGAGCGACGGTGCCGGTCAAGGCGAGCGCCGACCGGGCGGTCGAGGGCGTCGCGTCGATCGAGCACGTCCTCGTCGTCCGCCGCACCGGTGAGACCGACGTCCCGTGGACCCCGGGCCGCGACGTCTGGTGGCACGAGCTGGTCGACGCGCAGAGCGACGTCCACGAGGCCGAGGCCTTCGACTCCGAGACGCCACTGTTCATCATCTACACCTCCGGCACGACCGGGAAGCCCAAGGGGCTGGTGCACACCAGCGGCGGCTACCTCACGCAGGCCTCCTGGACGCACTGGGCGGTGTTCGACGCGAAGCCGGACGACGTGCACTGGTGCACCGCCGACCTCGCCTGGGTCACCGCGCACACCTACGAGATCTACGGACCGCTCTCGAACGGGCTCACCCAGGTGATCTACGAGGGCACCCCGAGCACCCCGCACACGGCCCGGCACTTCGAGATCATCGAGCGGTACGGGGTGACCGTCTACTACACGGCGCCGACGCTGATCCGGACGCTGATGACCTGGTTCCCCGAGGGCGTGCCCGCCCGGTACGACCTGTCGAGCCTGCGCCTGCTCGGCACCGTCGGCGAGTCCATCAACCCCGAGGCCTGGGTCTGGTTCCACGAGGCGATCGGCGGCGGGCGCTGCCCGATCGTCGACACCTGGTGGCAGTCCGAGACCGGCGCCGCCGTGATGTGCCCGCTGCCGGGCGTCTCGACCCTCAAGCCGGGCTCGTCGCTCGGAGCCCTGCCCGGGCTCGGCGTCCTCGTGGTGGACGAGCACGGCGAGCGGGTGCCGAACGGCTCCGGCGGGTACCTCGTGGTCGACCGGACCGGCCCGGCGCTCGCCCGCACCGTGTGGGGCGACCCGGAGCGGTACCGCGACTCCTACTGGGCCCGCTACGCGTCCCAGGGGTGGTTCTTCTCCGGGGACGGCGCGAAGTACGACGCCGACGGCGACGTCTGGGTGCTCGGCCGCGTCGACGACGTCATCAACGTCTCCGGGCACCGCCTGTCCACGATCGAGATCGAGTCGGCCCTCGTCGCCCATCCGGCCGTCGGCGAGGCCGGAGTCGTCGGAGTCGCCGACGCGACGACCGGGCAGGCCATCGCGGCGTTCGTCATCCCCTCCGACGAGGCCGTCGACCGCACCGAGGAGGACCCGGCCTACTGGACCGCGCTCGGCACGACGCTCTCGGCGCTCCTGCGCGACCACGTGGCGGTCGCGATCGGGCCGATCGCCAAGCCGCGCGACGTGGTGGTGGTGCCGGATCTGCCCAAGACCCGCTCCGGCAAGATCATGCGGCGGCTGCTCGGCGACATCCGCGACGGCCGCCCGCTCGGAGACGTGACGAGCCTCCAGGACGACACCGTCCCGGCGCGCATCGCCCGCATCGTCGCCGAGCGCGGGTAGGCGCCGCGCCGCGCGGACGCGGCGGGCGGCGCCTGTTTCGGGGAGGCGTCGGGAGCCTGCGCGTCCGCGGCGAGGAGGGGCCGCCGGGGAGCATCCGGAGTAGCGTGAAGCCGTGCGCGACGTCCAACAGCAGATCATCTCCGAGCTCCACGTCTCCCCCGCCGTCGATCCGGCCGTCGAGGTCGAACGGCGCAGCGGCTTCCTCGCCGACTACCTCCGCAGCACCGGCGCGAAGGGCCTCGTCCTCGGCATTAGCGGCGGCCAGGACTCGAGCCTCGCCGGACGCCTCTGCCAGCTCGCGGTCGAGCAGGTCCGCGCGACCGGCGGCGACGCCTCCTTCATCGCGGTCCGCCTGCCGTACAAGGTGCAGGCCGACGAGGAGGACGCCCAGCTCGCCCTCACGTTCATCCGCCCGGACCGCCAGGTCGTCTTCGACATCCACCAGGGCGTCGACGGCGTGGCCGCGGCGTTCGGAGACGCCGTCGACGAGCCGATCAGCGACTTCGTGAAGGGCAACGTGAAGGCGCGGATGCGGATGATCGCGCAGTACGCGATCGCCGGCCAGGCCGGGATGCTCGTCGTCGGGACCGACCACGCGGCCGAGGCGGTCACCGGATTCTTCACGAAGTACGGCGACGGCGGCGCCGACGTCCTCCCGCTCACCGGTCTCACCAAGCGGCAGGGCCGCTCGCTCCTCGAGCACCTGGACGCACCGGCCCGGCTCTACGAGAAGGCGCCGACGGCGGACCTGCTCGACGACAACCCCGGCCAGACCGACGAGACGAACCTCGGGCTCACCTACGCCGACCTCGACACGTACCTCGAGGGCGGCGAGGTCGACCGGGCCGTCGCCGAGGCCATCGAGGCGAGGTACGCCGCGACCGAGCACAAGCGCCAGGTGCCGCTGTCGATGTTCGACGACTGGTGGCGCTGAGCCGCCGCTGACCGCTTCCAGCGGCCGGCAGCTCAGGACCGCACGGGGCCCCGCTGAGGCGGGGCTCCCGTGCGTCCGGCGCGGAACCCCCGCGCGGTCCGGACCTGCCGCGGTATCAGGAGTCGGCGCGGGCGTTGTAGACGAGCACCTCGCCGGAGTCGACGGAGGCGCGGTAGGCGCGGAACACGTCGAGGGCCTCGTCGCGGAGCACGCCGTCGACGACCTCGATCCCGCGGGCCTCGAACTGGGCGGCCCAGTCCTCGCGCATCGGCCCCTCGTCGAAGGTGCTGATCTCCTCGAGCTCGGGGCCGGAGCCCGCGACGACCAGGCGGCGCACCCCCGACCACATCGTCGCTCCGTAGCACTGCACGCACGGGCGCCAGTTGACGACCAGGTCGTGAGCGGGGAGGCCCTCGCCGCCGAGGTCCCAGGTGCCGAGCGCGGTCTGCGCGAGACCGAGCGCCGTCACCTCGGCGTGGCCGGACGAGACCCCGCTGCCGAGGACGACGTTCACTCCGACCGAGACGAGACGACCGGAGTCGCGCTCGACGACGATCGCCGCGAACGGGCCGCCGTTCCCCTCGCGGAAGTTGCGGTCGGCGAGCGCGTGCACGAGGGCCATCCGGTCCTCGAGGCTCGGGAGGACCTCGGGGACGTCGCGGAGGGCGTCGCCGATCCAGGCGGGCAGGGCGATCTCGTAGCGGGTGGCGAGTCGGTCGATGTCCATGGGTCCTCCGGGAGACGGGGCGGGGCGGGGCGACGGGGCGGAGACGGATGCGCGGCAGGCACGGCACGGGTGACGCGCGGGCGGCGGCGGCCGTCGCCCCTCAGCCTCGCAGTGCCGAGCGCCGGAGACGGAATCGGCCCGGCGCGTCGACGCGGAGGTCAGGCGAGGAGGGCGTCGCCGAGCGCCGCGGCCTGCGCCGCCCAGAAGCGCTTCGCCACGCCGGTTCGGCGGAACAGGGCGTCGAAGCCGTGGAAGGCGCCCTCCACGATCTCGAGCCCGCACGGCACTCCGGCCGCGCGCAGGCGCTCGGCGTAGCGGACGTCCTCGTCGTGGAAGAGGTCGAGGCCGCCGACGCCGATCCAGGCCGGCGGCAGGCCCGTGAGGTCGTCGCGGCGGGCGGGGGCGGCGTAGGCCGTGACGCCGGGGCCGCCGGGCTCGCCGGCGAGGTAGGCGGTCCAGCCGAAGCGGTTGCTGCCCGGGGTCCAGACGCGGACTCCGCGCGGAGGAGGACCGGGCCGGGTGACGGTGCGGTCGTCGAGCATCGGGTAGACGAGCAGCTGGAACGCGGGCTGCGCTCCTCCGCGGTCGTGGGCGAGGAGGGTCGCACCCGCGGCGATGCCGCCGCCCGCGCTCGCGCCTCCGACGGCGATGCGCGCCGGGTCGACGCCGCGCTCCTGCGCGTGCTCGACGAGCCAGTCGAACGCGGCCAGCACGTCCTGGACGGCAGCCGGGGCCGGATGCGCGGGCGCGAGGCGGTAGTCGACGGAGACGACCGTGATGCCCAGGGTGCGTGCGAAGTCGATGCAGGACGCCTCGTCCTGGAGGTGGCTGCCGAGCACCATGCCGCCGCCGTGCACCCAGAGGAGCGCGGGAGCGGTACCGCGGAGGATGCGCGGCCGGTAGCTGCGGGCCCGGACGGGAGCGGCTCCGGCGACGGGGATCTCGACGTCGTCGACCACGATGTCGGGCGGGGCCTCGCCTCCCTCGGCGGCGCGTCGCGTGGCGAGGCGCAGCAGTCGCGGGCCGAGGACGATCGGCGGGAGGAAGCGGCCGAGCGCGAGGTCGGGGTGGAAGAGGGGCGCCGTCGCGGCGGTGCGGGCTGACGCGGTCATGCGCGGGAGGCTACTCCTCGCGACCGTGCCGGCGCCCCTCGGCGGGACTACGGACGCACGAGGGTCTTGATCGCGCGGCGCTCGTCCATGGCGGCGTACGCCTCGGCGATCTCCTCGAGGGGCAGCTCGAGGTCGAAGACCAGACCGGGCTCGATCGCGCCGCTGAGCACGTCGGGCAGCAGCTCGGCCATGTAGCCGCGGACCGGCGCGACTCCGCCGTTGACGCCCACGTTCGAGCCGAACATCTGGCGGACGGGCAGCTCGGGGCCTCCGTTGGGGACGCCGACGTAGCCGACCATGCCGCCGGGGCGGGCGGAGTCGAGGGCCTGCTGCATCGACTCCTTGGTGCCGACGCACTCGAGCACGCAGTCGGCGCCGATCCCGCCGGTCAGCTCGCGGACGCGCGCGACGCCCTCGTCGCCGCGGGTCTCGACGATGTGGGTCGCCCCGAAGCGGCGGGCGAGGTTCTGCCGCGACTCGTGCCGCGACATCGCGATGATCGTGGTCGCGCCGAGGCGCTTGGCCGCCAGGACGGCGCAGAGGCCGACCGCGCCGTCGCCGACGACCGCGACGGTCGAGCCCGCGGTGACGCCGGCCGAGACCGCGGCGTGGTGGCCGGTCCCCATCACGTCGGCGAGGGTGAGCAGGCTGGGGATGAGCGCCGGATCCGGGTCGATGCCCACGCGGAAGAGCGTGCCGTCGGCGAGGGGCACGCGCACCTTCTCGCCCTGGGCGCCGTCCGCGAAGCCCTCCTCGCGGACCTCGGCGCCCCACCAGCCGCCGGTGAGGCACGAGGTGGAGACGCCGTTGGCGCAGTTCGCGCAGGTGCCGTCGCAGACGTAGAACGGGGCGATCACGAAGTCGCCGACCGCGACGTCGTGCACGTCGTCGCCGATCTCCTCGACGACGCCGACGAACTCGTGGCCGATGCGGTGCGCCTCCTTGGTGGGCGTGACGCCGCGGTAGGGCCAGAGGTCCGAGCCGCAGACGCAGGCCGCGGTGACGCGGACGATCGCGTCGCGCCCCGTCGAGAGCTGCGGGTCGGGGACCTCCTCGAGTCGGATGTCGCGCTCGCCGTGGATGAGTGTTGCTCGCATGGGTGCTCCTGGTCGGGAGGGGGGTGGGGTCGGCGTCCACGGTACGCCCGCGACCGGCCGCGGGCGCCGGAGAGGCGGGGGCTTGCACGAACGCGCGCCGACGCGTCACAGGTGGAGAGCCGGGGCGGTCCGGCGCCGGGCGGGAGGCGTCCTGCCGGAACGGAGCGGACCGCAGCAGCCCTGCGCCGCGTCACGGCTGCGCCTCCGCCCAGCCGTCGCGCCCGATCACGACGTGCGCGAGGAACCGCAGGCCGCACGCCTCTGCCCCGTCGGCGATCGCTCGCGTCGCCGCACGGTCGGAGGGGAGCACCACGGCCTCGCCCGCGTGGCTGTGCGCCAGGCCGATGCCCGCCGCGCCCCGCGCCAGCACCTCGGCGAGCACCGCGGCCACGGGGACCTCGGCGTGCGCCGGGGCTCCGTCGGCCAGCGTCAGGACGTCGCGGACGGCTCCGGACTCGGCGAGCGCCACCGCCAGCACGGTCTCGACCGGCCGGGCGGCCAGCAGCGGAGCGACGAGCCCGGCCAGGCCGGCGGCGTCGGTCACGCGGGCGGCGCGCGAGGCGCGGTTCATCCTCCGCCGCAGCTCGAAGGAGGCGACCAGGCGGCAGGCGGCGACCTCGCCGACTCCGCGGTGCCGCATCAGATCGGCCACCCCGGCCCGGGCGACGGCGTCGATGCCGCCGAAGCGCGCGAGGAGGCGCTGCGCGACGACGGTCGCGTTCGCGCCGCGGACGCCGGCCCCGATGAGCACGGCGAGGGTCTCGGCGTCGGTGAGCGCCTCCGGTCCGTAGGCGCGGAGGCGCTCCCTCGGCCTCTCCTCGGGAGGGAGGTCGGCCATCCGGGGGCCGGGCGTTTCGAAGGACATGCCGCCGACGCTACGGAGCCCGCCGGACGGGCGCGCCGCGGATCCCGCGACTGTGGACGACTCCCGCCCTCGCGCGCCCTGTGGAGGGACATCCCGTCGCCGCCCCCGCGCTCCTCCCCCTGCGGGAACGCAGACGTCGCGGTACTCGACCGCGACCACCGCGACGTCTGCGGACTCGCGACAGGGGTCGAGCACCCCGGTCAGTCCGTCGCGGGCATCCCCGCCGTCACCGACAGGCTCTCGCCGTCCGGCGCCACGTCCACCAGCACCACGTCCCCGTCGCGCACCGTGCCGCCGAGCAGCGCCGTGGCCAGCTGGTCGTCGATCGCCCGCTGCATCAGCCGGCGCAGCGGCCGCGCGCCGTACTGCGGGTCGTAGCCGCGCTCGGCCAGCCACCCGCGGGCCGCGGGCGTCACCGCCAGGTCGAGCCGTCGCTCCGAGAGCCTCCTCGACAGCCGGTCGACGTACAGCGACACGATCTCGCCGAGCTCGGTGCGGTCGAGCGCGTCGAAGATCACGATGTCGTCGAGCCGGTTCACGAACTCGGGCTTGAAGGCCTGGCGCACCATCTGCTGGACCGCCTCCTCCTTCTGCGGCCGCGACAGCGCCGGGTCCACGAGGAACTGCGACCCCAGGTTGGAGGTGAGGATGAGGATCGTGTTGCGGAAGTCGACCGTCCGCCCCTGGCCGTCGGTGAGCCGGCCGTCGTCGAGCACCTGCAGCAGGACGTCGAACACCTCGGGGTGCGCCTTCTCGATCTCGTCGAGGAGCACCACCGAGTACGGGCGGCGGCGGACCGCCTCTGTGAGCTGGCCGCCCTGCTCGTAGCCGATGTAGCCGGGAGGGGCGCCGACCAGCCGCGAGACGGCGAACTTCTCGCCGTACTCAGACATGTCGATGCGGACCATCGCCTTCTCGTCGTCGAAGAGGTGGTCGGCGAGCGCCTTCGCCAGCTCGGTCTTGCCGACGCCGGTCGGCCCGAGGAAGAGGAAGGAGCCGGTCGGCCGGTCGGGGTCGGAGATGCCCGCGCGGGTGCGGCGCACCGCGTCCGCGACGGCCGACACCGCCTCGTCCTGGCCGATCAATCGGCGGTGCAGCTCGGTCTCGAGGTGCAGAAGCTTCTCGGTCTCGCCCTGCAGGAGGCGCCCGACGGGGATCCCCGTCCAGGCGGCGATCACCGCGGCGATGTCGTCGGCCGTCACCTGCTCGTTGACCATGCGGCCCTCGGCCGGCTCCTCCTCCGCCTCGGCGGCCGCGAGCTCGCGCTCGATCACCGGGATGTCGCCGTAGAGCAGCTTCGACGCGCGCTCGAGCTTGCCCTCGCGCTGCGCCCGCTCGGCGGCGATCCGCAGGGCGTCGAGCCGGTTCTTGAGCTCGCCGACGCGGTTGAGGGAGGCGCGCTCGCGCTCCCAGCGCTCCTGCAGCTCCTCGAGCTGGGCGCCGCGGCGGGCCAGGTCCTCGCGCAGCTTCTCCAGCCGCGCCTTCGAGGCCTCGTCCTTCTCCTTCTTCAGCGCCAGCTCCTCGAGCCTCAGCCGGTCGACGGAGCGGCGCAGCTCGTCGATCTCGACGGGAGCGGAGTCGATCTCCATGCGCAGCCGCGACGCGGCCTCGTCGATCAGGTCGATCGCCTTGTCCGGCAGCTGGCGGGAGGTGATGTAGCGGTTCGAGAGCGACGCGGCGGCGACCAGGGCGGAATCGGCGATCGCCACCTTGTGGTGCGCCTCGTAGCGCTCCTTCAGCCCGCGGAGGATCGCCACGGTGTCCTCGACGGTCGGCTCGCCGACGAAGACCTGCTGGAAGCGGCGCTCGAGAGCGGCGTCCTTCTCGATGTACTGGCGGTACTCGTCGAGCGTCGTCGCGCCGATCATCCGCAGCTCGCCGCGCGCCAGCATGGGCTTGAGCATGTTCGCGGCCGCCACCGATCCCTCGCCGCCGCCCGCGCCCATCAGCGTGTGCAGCTCGTCGATGAAGGTGATGATCCGGCCGTCGGACTCCTCGATCTCCTGGAGCACGGCCTTCAGCCGCTCCTCGAACTCGCCGCGGTACTTCGCTCCGGCGATCAGGGCCGAGAGGTCGAGGCTGACGAGCTGCTTGCCCTTGAGGCTCTCGGCGACGTCGCCCGCGACGATCCGCTGCGCGAGCCCCTCGACGACGGCGGTCTTGCCGACGCCGGGCTCGCCGATGAGGACGGGGTTGTTCTTGGTGCGGCGCGTGAGCACCTGGCTGACGCGCCGGATCTCGGCGTCCCTCCCGATCACCGGGTCGAGCTTGCCGCTCGCCGCGATGGCGGTCAGGTTGACGCCGTACTGCTCGAGTGCGGACTTCTCGTCCTGCTGGGGCATCCGACCGGCCTGCATGATGGTGGTCTCCTCCGTGGCTCGAAAGTTGAGTTCGACGGACTCAACTTTACTCCCGCGACGGCTCCGGCGGTCAGGCCGTCAGAAGATCGCTGTCGCGGCCCTGGAGCGCCTCGAGCGCGTTCCGGAGGATCGAGCGCAGCCGGAACTCGTCGATCCCGGTCAGCGCCGAGATCTCGGCCTGCGAGAAGCCGCCGGCCGCAGCCAGCAGCAGGAGCTCGCGGTCCGGGCAGTCGAGGGCGAGCAGGCCGCTGCCGAGCGGACGCCGGGCGAGCTCGTGCGCGGTGCCGAGGGTCTCGCAGAGGACCTCGAGCACCCACAGCACGGGCTCCGGCGAGCGGGCGCCCTCGCGGGAGCGGCGCCACACGGCGGTGAAGACGTCGGTGCAGAGCCGGTCGCGGCCGGCCGGGTCGGCCTGGACCGTGCCGACGCACGCCGAGACGAGGCCGCCGAAGCGGTCGACGAGCTCTCCCAGAGCGGAGGCGTCCCCCGTGGCGGAGCGGGCCAGCAGACGGGCGGCGTCCTGCGTCAGCGGCGGACGCACCCGTCCTCCGGTCGCGTCCTCGCCTCCAGCACTCACAGACCTCAGCGTGTCACCGACTCCGGGACGGCGGGACCAGTTGCGCGGAAGGGGGGTGACAGGTATGGAGCGGATCCGCCATCCGGCATCACAGGCGCGGCCAGCGCGCGCGGGCGAAGCAGAAGAGCCCGTAGGCGATGAGCCCGACGGCGACGAAGCCGAGGAGGAGCACGCCCGCCGGCAGCTCCACGAGCGACTTCAGCGCCTCGTCGAGCCCGCCCGCCTGCTCCGGATCATGGGTGACGGCGGCGACGATCAGCAGCACGCCGAGAGCGCCGAGGACGACGCCCTTGGCGACGTAGCCGGCGACGCCGAGCACGGTGACGACGGTGCCCGCCGTACCGCCCGGCTCCGCGACGTTCTCGAGGAACTTCCTGCTCGCTCCGCGGTACACGAAGACGCCGCCGACCGCGAGGACGGCCAGTCCCGCGATCACGAGCAGCACGACTCCGCCCGGCGCCGAGAGCACCTGCGCGCTCGCGCTCTCGGACGACTCGGACGAGCTCGACCCGCCGCCCGTCGCGAACTTCAGCGCCGTCGCGCCGAGGGCGCCGTAGACGACGGCCTTGCCCGCCTCCTTGAGCCGGCTGCCCCAGGTCTTCAGGGCGCTCTCGCGCGGGCGGACGAGGAACGCCTCGAGCAGCCCCCACAGCGCCAGGCCGAAAAGGCCGACCGTGCAGATCCACACGATCACCAGACCGCCGGGCTGCGCCGCGAGGGCGCCGAGAGCACCGCTCTGGTCGGCCTCGCCTCCGCCGCCGCGGGCCACGCCGAGCGCGATCACTCCGATCAGGAGGTGGACGAGGCCGTTCGCCGCGAAGCCGCCGCGGGCGAGGGTCCGCACCGCCCGGGAGTCCTGGATGTCGTCGGCGGTGCGCTGGGCGTCGGCGGTGCTCGGAGTGTTCACAGGGTGGACGCTACGCGTTTCCACACCCCCGCGCCCGGCGCTCCGCCGTTCGGAGGTGCTCCCGGAGCCGGTTCTCCACACCTTTCCACAGGGTTGTCCACAGCTGTGGAATCGCTAGAGGGACGAGCGGATCACACGTCGACGGCGCGGACGAGCCCGTCCTGCACGCCGCCCAGCCAGTCGTAGACGCTGCGGATCGCGGCCGCGCTCCCCTCCTCCGGGACGACGTCGTCGGTGTCGTCGATCCCCAGCCGCACGGCCAGAGCGAGCCGCATGTCGGTCAGTGCGCGGAGCCAGGCGATCGCCTGCGGCTCCTCGAGACGAACCGCGACCTCCCCGAGCCCCTCGAAGATCCGGCCGTGACTCGTGCCGTCGCCGGCGTCGAGGGCCGCCGTGACGGCGCGGGCGTCGTCCATCTTGCGGGCGGCGAGGTCCGGAGCGGTGAAGCGGCGGAACTCGTCGGCCGCCTCGGCGTCGTCGCGGTAGGCGTCGGGCAGGAGGCGCGCGAGCGCCGGATCGGAGCGGGCCTCCTCCGAGGACGCCCCGCGATCGAGCAGCTCGAGCATCTCGCCGGCCAGGTGGCGGAGGATCCCGGCCTCCTCGCGGTCGAAGCGGGCGACGGCCGCTCCGGAGGAGTCGCGGCGGAACGCGCGCATCAGCCGAGTCCTCGGATGCCGCGAGCGGGGTGCTCTCCGGTCTCCGCGGCCGCGGGGCGCAGCGGGGCGCTCACGCGTCGGCCTTCTGCAGCGTCGCCCACAGGCCGTAGCCGTGCATCGCCTCCACGTGCCGCTCCATCTCCTCGCGGTTGCCGGTCGCGACGACCGCGCGCCCCTCGGTGTGCACCTGCAGCATCAGCCGCTCCGCCTCGGCCCGGCCGAAGCCGAAGTAGCTGCGGAAGACGTACGAGACGTACGACATCAGGTTGACCGGATCGTCCCAGACCAGCACGATCCACGGGACCTCGGCCGCCGAGCGGGTCGCCAGGCGCTCGTCCGCGCGCTCGATCGTGTCCGCCATCCCTCCAGCGTAGGCCGCAGCGCGGACGGACGCCCGGGCGCGCGGGCCGGAGCGTGCTGCCCGCAGCCCGCGAGTGCCCAGGAGTCGTCGCACTCGGCGCGGGGGCACGAGGACGGGGACCGCGAGAAGCCAGGAGTCGTCGCACTCGAGCGCGGGTGCGACGACTTCTGGACAGTCGGAGCAGAGGCAGGAGCGGCGCCCGCCCTAGGCCGACAGGCGCGGCAGGACCTCCCGGGCGAAGAAGTCGAGGTGGTCGAGGTCCTGCAGGTCCATGAACTGCAGGTAGACGCGCTCGCAGCCGGCCTCGCGGAGGGACTCGAGGCGGTCGACCGCCTCGTCGACGCCGCCGGCCACTCCGTGCTCCCGCAGCTCGGCGGGCTCGCGGCCGATCGCCGCGGCACGGCGCGTGAACTCCGCCTCGTCGCCTCCGCCGACCGCGATCAGCGCGACCGAGTGCACGAGCGACGAGGGCTCGCGCCCGATCGCCCGGCACGCCTCGTCGACGCGCTCGAAGGCCCCCGGGATCGCGTCGAACTCGGGGAAGGGCAGGTTGAACTCGCTCGCGAACCGCGCCGCGAGCGCCGGGGTCCGCTTGGGGCCGCCGCCACCGACGATCACCGGCAGCGGCAGGCGCGCGGGCTTGGGCAGAGCCGGGGAGTCGGTCAGCGTGTAGTGCTCGCCGGCGAAGGAGTAGCGCTCGCCGACCGGCGTCGACCACAGGCCGGTCACGATCTCGAGCTGCTCCTCGAGGAGGTCGAAGCGGCGCGGAGGGAAGGGGATGCCGTACGCGGCGTGCTCCTCCTCGAACCAGCCGGTGCCGAGGCCGAGCTCGGCACGGCCCCCGGACATCGCGTCGACCTGGGCGACCTGGATCGCGAGGATCCCCGGCGGCCGGTAGGTGACGGAGGAGACGAGGGTGCCGAGCGCGATCCGCTCGGTCTCGCGGGCGAGGCCGGCGAGCGTCGTCCACGCGTCGGACGGGCCCACGCCGGGATCGCCGTCCCCCATCCGGAGGTAGTGGTCGGAGCGGAAGAAGCCGTCGTAGCCGAGGCTCTCGGCGGCCTGCGCGACGGCGAGGAGGTCCTCGTAGCTCGCGCCCTGCTGGGGTTCGGTGAACACTCTGAACTGCACGGGTCCAGCCTCCCGCACCGGGGCCGGATCATGCCAGCCCGGCTCCCCCGGCCGGGGCCGCCGACGGGCCCCCGTGTACCGTGGACGGTTGCCGCCGACGAGAGGACCCCATGTCCGAGCACCCGTCCTCCCCGGACACCGCCCCCGCCACCGCAGGCACGACCGCCCCTCCGCACCGCCTCGCGCGGTGGGTCTTCTGGCCCGCCGCCGTCCTCACGCTGTCGATCGCGGCCTTCGCGATCCTCGCGCCCGACGCCGCGACCTCCGTGTTCTCGACGCTGCAGACCACCGTCGTCAACACGTTCAGCTGGTACTACGTGCTGATCGCCGCGGTCTTCGTGGCCTTCGCCATCTGGATGGGCGTGAGCCGCTTCGGCGACATCAAGCTCGGCGCCGATGACGACGAGCCCGAGTTCTCGATGCTCGCCTGGATCTCGCTCCTCTTCGCCGCCGGCATGGGCATCGGCCTCGTCTTCTACGGCGTCGCGGAGCCGCTCACCCATTTCGCCACTCCGCGCCCGGGCGTCACCGGCACCGAGACGCAGCTCGCGCAGAGCGCGATCTCGCAGACCTACCTGCACTGGGGCGTCCACGCCTGGTCCATCTACGTGGTGGTCGGCCTCGCCCTCGCGTACGCGATCCACCGCCGCAAGCGGCCGGTGTCGATCCGCTGGGCGCTGGAGCCGCTGCTGGGCCGCCGGGTCCGCGGCGGCTGGGGCAACGCGATCGACGTGGTCGCCCTGGTCGGCACCATGTTCGGAGTCGCGACCTCGCTCGGCCTGGGCGTCACCCAGATCTCGGCGGGCCTGGAGGCGAGCGGCATCGTGGAGTCGTCGCTCACCGTGCAGATCGTGGTCATCGCCGTGGTCACGGGCCTGACCGTCTTCTCGCTGATCTCGGGCGTGGGCAAGGGCATGAAGTGGCTCTCGACCGGCAACCTGCTGCTCGCCGCGGCGCTCCTCGTTTTCGTGCTCGTCGCCGGCCCGACCCAGTTCCTCCTCCGCGAGTTCGTGCAGTCGCTCGGCAACTACCTGCAGAACTTCATCGGCCTGACCTTCACGGTCAGCGCCTACGCCGGCCGCGAGGGCGAGCAGTGGCAGGCCTCGTGGACCACGTTCTACTGGGGCTGGTGGATGTCGTGGGCGCCGTTCGTCGGCATCTTCATCGCCCGCGTCTCGAAGGGCCGGACGGTCCGCGAGTTCGTCGGCGGCGTGCTCCTCGTGCCGACGATCATGACCTTCCTCTGGTTCAGCGTCCTCGGCGGCACCGCCATCTACCGCGAGCTCTACGGCGACGGCGGCCTTGTCGGCGCCGACGGCTCGGTCGACACGAACCTGGCGCTCTTCTCGATGCTGCAGGGACTGCCCGCGGGCTCGGTGCTGACGATCGGCGCGATCCTCCTGATCGGCGTCTTCTTCGTCACCTCCGCCGACTCCGGAGCGCTGGTGATGTCGATGATCGCGACCGGCGGCGAGCCGGAGCCGCGCAACCGCATCCGCGTGTTCTTCGCCGTCGCGACCGCGCTGCTCGCCCTGTCGCTCCTGGTCGCCGGCGGCCTCGACGCCCTGCAGACCGCGGCGATCCTCTCGGCCCTGCCGTTCAGCGTCGTGATGATCCTGATGTGCGTCGCGACGGTGATCGCCTTCCGCCGCGAGATCCGCGCCTACGACAAGGCCCGCCGCAAGGCGTTCGTCGGCGACATCGGCACGTTCTACGGCCTCGAGGTCGAGGATCCGGCGGAGCGCGAGCCCGCCCACCCGATCAAGCGCCTCGCGCACCGCCTGAAGCCGGGGTCGAAGGAGTAGTCGGCTCGGAGGAGCAGCCAGGTCGGAGGAGGCCGGGCGCCGCTGGGGCGCCCGGCCGGCCGATCAGCTGGGCGACGGGATGAAGGGGTGCTCCGGCGGGTCCTGGTCGTCGCCGAGGCGGGCGTCGGCGCCCTGGTCGAGCGCCTCGTCGATCGACTCGGGGTCGTCGATCTCGGCCGGGTCCTCCGGCGGGACCGGCAGGGAGTCGCCGTCGGGGCGGGTGGTGTCGGTGACGTCCTCGGGGGCGTCGAAGCCGAAGCTGCTCATGGTTCCCTCTCCGCGGTGCGCCCGGGAGGCGGCGCCGCTGCGGGCAGCCTAGGTCGCGCCCCCGGAGGCGGTCACGGACTTGACGGGGCACCCGAGGGGCCCCGCGGGGTCGGCCCGCTCCGGAGGAGCATCCGCCCCGGCAGCCGTCAGTGCACGTACTCGAGCAGGTCGGCTCCGAGAGTGCGCATGCCCTCCAGCACCGCGAGGCGGTAGTGCAGGGTCGTGTCGTCGAACTGGGTGGCGACCGCGTAGGCGACTCCGGCGCGCGGGCCGCGGAGGACGCCGGCCTCGGCGCGGACGCCGACGTCGGTGCCGGTCGCGTTGACGAGCAGGACCCCGTGGTCGGGGTGGCGGTGCGCGAGCGGGTCGAGCCCGAACGAGGCGGCGACCATCGAGAGGTCGGTGCCGAGCGAGAGCCAGCCGATCACCCGCGAGCTCACGGCGGCGTCGACGATCTCGCCGTTCGCGAGGGTGGCGAGCAGCCAGGTCAGCTCGCGCGCGGAGCCGATCGAGAGCTGCGGCGCGTCGTCGGGACCGCGCTCGTCGCGCACGACGTCGAGCAGGGCGGTGCGGGAGAGGCCGAGCGCCTCCGCCCGCTCGCGCACGGCGTCGAGACCGACGCGGCGCAGCAGGACGTTGGTCGCGAGGTTGTCGCTGGAGGCACCGACGAGGGCGGCGAGGTCGGCGATCGGCATCGACGGCACCTGGAGGTGCTGCCAGAGCCCGGACCCCGAGACCGCGTCCGACGCGGTCCGGTCGACCAGGCGCAGGTTCTCCTGCGGCTCGTTCGCCAGCCGGGCGGCGACCTCGATCAGCAGCACGACGGTGCCGAGGGAGGCGGTGGGCATCGAGACGGAGTCGTCGACCGCGAACAGGGTGCGGCCGGTCGCCAGGTCGACGGCGCGCGCCGAGACGACGACCCCGTCGATCGCGAGACGGCCGAGGGCGTCGAAGCCGCGCTGGAAGTTCTCGCGGTCGCCGCCGCCCTTGTGGCGCCCCCGGCGGTTGCGTCGGCTCTCACGGCGGGTCTCGCTGGTGGGGATCACCACGGGTACGGCCCCTCTACGGGTCGGGAGTGCGGTCGTGCGGAGGGGGACCTGGGTCCTCACGCGCCGGCAGGACGCGCGATCGGCGGACGACCCCGCTGCATCGGTCGGCTCTCGATGCCCGGGGCTCCTCGTCCGTGGTGCGGAGGTGGTCAGCGGCGACTACCAGATGGTGACGCGCTCGCTCGGGGAGAGCCAGAGGGCGTCGCCTTCGGAGACGTCAAAAGTAGCGTAGAACTCGTCGATGTTCCGGACGATCTGGTTGCAGCGGAACTCGGCCGGAGCGTGCGGATCGATGGCGAGGAGGCGGATCGTCTCCTCGTCGCGCGACTTCTGCTGCCAGGCCTGCGCCCAGGAGAGGAAGAAGCGCTCGGCGCCGGTCAGGCCGTCCACGACGGGCGGCTCCTCGCCGTCCAGCGAGAGCAGGTACGCCTTCCAGGCGATGCCGAGACCGCCGAGGTCGCCGATGTTCTCGCCGATGGTCAGGGCGCCGTTCACGTGGTGCCCGGGCGTGGTCGCGGGAGCGAGCGCGTCGTACTGCGCGATGAGCGCCTTCGTCCGCTCCTCGAACGCGGCCCGGTCCTCCTCGGTCCACCAGTCGGTGAGGCGGCCGTCGCCGTCGAAGCGCGAGCCCTGGTCGTCGAAGCCGTGGCCGATCTCGTGACCGATGACGGCGCCGATCGCTCCGTAGTTCGCGGCGGGGTCGCGGGCCTCGTCGAAGAAGGGGAACTGCAGGATCGCGGCGGGGAAGACGATCTCGTTGAAGCCCGGGTTGTAGTACGCGTTGATCGTCTGCGGGGTCATGAACCACTCGTCGCGGTCGAGCGGGCGGCCGATCTTGCCGAGCTCGCGGGCGAACTCGAACTCGGCCACGCGGCGGGCGTTGCCGAGCAGGTCGGCCGGGTCGATCGAGAGGGCGGAGTAGTCGCGCCAGCGCACCGGGTAGCCGATCTTGGGCGTGAACTTCGCGAGCTTCTCGAGCGCGCGCTCGCGGGTGGCGGGACTCATCCACTCCAGGTCGACGATGGAGCGGCGGTACGCCTCGATGAGGTTCGCGACCAGCACGTCCATCGCGGCCTTCGCCGTCTCGGGGAAGTGGCGGGCGACGTAGGTGCGGCCGACCGCCTCTCCGAGCGAGCCCTCGACGAGCGAGACGGCGCGCTTCCAGCGCTCCCGCTTCTGCGGGGTGCCGGTGAGGGTGCGGCCGTAGAAGTCGAAGTTGGCGTCGACGAAGCCGCTGGACAGGTAGGCCGCGGCTCCGCGGATCACCTGCCAGGACAGCCAGTCGCGCCAGGCCGGGAGCCGGTCCTCGGTGAGCAGGCCCGCGAGACCCTGGAGGAAGCTCGGCTGGCGGACGACCACCTCGGCGAGCGCCCCCTCCGGAGCGCCCATCGCGGTGAGCCACACGCCGAGGTCGACGCCCGCGGCGAGCTCCTCGACCTCGGACCAGGAACGGAGGTTGTAGGTCGCCTGGCTGTCGCGGCTGCGGACCTTGTCCCAGTGCGCGGCGGCCAGGTCGGTCTCGAGGGCGACGATGCGCTCGGCGCGGGCCTCGGCGGCGTCGATGCCGGCCAGCGCCAGCATCCGCGCGACGAACGGCGTGTAGGCCTCGCGGACGGAGGCGAACTCCTCCTCGCGGTAGTAGCTCTCGTCCGGCAGTCCGAGGCCGCCCTGGTTGACGAAGACGAGGTAGCGCTCGGGGCTGCCCGGGTCGTTGTCGACGAAGAGGCCGAAGATCCCGGGGACGCCGGTGCGCTCGAAGGCGCCGACCGCGCGGAGCAGGCCGGGGATCGAGTCGACCCGCTGCACGGCGGCGAGGTCGTCGGCGATCGGGGCGGCGCCGAGCTCCTCGGCCCGCTCCTCGTCCATGAAGGAGGCGTAGAGGTCGCCGAACAGGCGCTCCTCGGTGCCGTGCTGCGCGGTCTGCGCCTCGACGATGATGTCGCGCACGGCCTTCTCCGCCTCCTCCTGGAGGACGTGGAAGGAGCCGTAGCGCGCCTTGTCGGCGGGGATCTCGGTGCGGTCGATCCAGAGCCCGTTGACGTGCCGGTAGAGGTCGTCCTGCGGGCGCGTCGCGGGGTCGAGTTCGGAGCGGTCGATACCGGAGCGAGGCGTCGTCGAGGTCATGGCGGACAGCCTACGTCGGGCCGCCGACACGGTGGCGCGAGGTGCGGCGGGTCGAGCGCGGAGCCGCGGAGGGCGGGCGCGGAGCCGCGGAGGGCGGGCGCGGAGCCGCGGACGGGAGTGCCCGGCGCGGAGCCGCGGGAGGGCCGGGCGCGCCTGCGTCCGGCTCGCGGGGGCGGACTGCTCCTGCGAGCCGGACGGTGGCCGACGGGGACGCCGGAGCGTCAGCGCCCGAGCTGCTCCTCGACGTACGCGCGGATCGGCGTGGTCGGCCGCCCGATCAGGCGGGCGAGCGAGCCGTCGGTCCCGCCGAGGAGGCCGTCGGCGATGTTCGCGTCGAGGCCGACGACGAAGCCGACTCCGCCCTCGGGGACGCCGGCGCCGGTGAGGACGCGGGCGTGCTCGTCGGAGGAGACGTGGCTGATCGCGGCGTCGCGTCCGGCGACCTCGGCGACGATCGCGGCCAGCTCGTCGAAGCTCCAGGCGGTGTCGCCGGAGAGCTCGTGCACGGTGCCGACCAGGGACGGGTCGGTCAGGGCGACCGCTGCGGCCTCGGCGTAGTCGGTGCGCGCGGCGCTGGCGACGCGGCCCTCGCCGGCGCTCGAGAGGGTGCTGCCGGTGGAGGCGAGCTCGGCGACGGTCTGCTCGTAGTTCTCGTTGTACCAGCCGTTGCGGAGGACGACGGCGGGGACGCCGCTGGCGGCGATCGCCTCCTCCGTGGCCTTGTGCTCGGGGGCGAGGATGAGCGCGCTCGTGGTCGCCTTCGGGGCGCTCGTGTAGACCAGGCGCGCGCCGACGCGGACGGCGGCGTCGATCGCGGCGGTGTGCTGCGCGACGCGCCTGCCGACCTCGGAGCCCGAGACGAGGAGGACGGCCTCGGCGCCGGAGAAGGCGGCGTCGAGCGAGGCGGGGTCGTCGAAGTCCGCGACGGCGGTGCGGACGCCGAGGTCGGCGGCGAGCGCCTCGAGCTTCGCGGCGTCGCGGCCGGTGGCGACGATGTCGGAGGCGGCGGTGCCGCGGGCGAGCAGGTGCTCGACGGCGAGACGGCCGAGGTGGCCGGTGGCTCCGGTGACGACGAGGGTCATGAGGGGTCCTTCCTGACGGGTGGGGGCGGGCGGGGTCCGCCGCCAGGAGGGTGCAACCGGCGCATCCTCCTCCTGCTTCCCGGAATGCAGTACCCACTATTTCGTTAGTACTGTCATCACCCCTGTCCCGAGGAGCGCCCATGACGATCGCCGACTCCCCCCTGCTCGCCGGGGACGTCTACTCCGCCGACTGCCCGAGCCGCGAGGTCTTCGGCCACGTCACCAGCAAGTGGGGCGTCCTGGTGCTCGCGGCGCTCGCTCCGGGCACGCTGCGCTGGGGCGCTCTGCGGCGCCGGATCGGCGGGATCAGCGAGAAGATGCTCGCTCAGACGCTGCGGATCCTGGAGGAGGACGGCTTCGTGCACCGCGAGGCGCGGCCGGTCGTCCCGCCGCACGTCGAGTACCGGCTGACGCCGCTGGGAGCGGAGCTGGCGGATCGGCTGCTGCCGGTCGTCGAGTGGATCGCGGGGAACGTCGGGGCGGTCCTGGAGGCGCGCTCGGAGGGCCGCCGGGAGGGAAGGTGAGCCTCACCTTCTTGTGAGAACGTTCACGTCCCGTTCAGGGAGGAGCCTCCACCCGGCGGCATCGGCGCCCCCTCCCCTTGCTTGCCTCGATCGCGTCTCCTGCTCGTGATCGAAGGACCTCCATGTCAGACACCGCCCGCCGCCCGCTCCTCCTCCCGATGGCCGGCCACGTGCGCGGCAAGCGCAGCCCCGTCACCTGCGCGCTGAAGTGCGCCAACGCCTGCTCCACCGCGACCTGCAACACGTCGCACAACAGCTACTTCCGCGACATCGTCTCGTCGCAGCTCTCCCGCCGCAGCGCCCTCGGCCTCGGCCTGGCCGGCGCGGTCACCGTCGCCGTCGCCTCCGCCGGAGGAGCGCCCACCGCCGAGGCGGCCGTGGCGACCGCGGCCGACGGCTCGCCGCTCGCCTTCACTCCGATCGCTCCGGTGCCGTACACGGTCGACCGGTTCACCGTCCCCGAGGGCTTCGCCTGGCAGCCGATCATCCGCTGGGGCGACCCGCTCTTCGCCGACAGCCCCGCCTTCGACATCGCCGACCAGACGGAGGCCGCCCAGGCCGCGCAGTTCGGCTACAACAACGACTACACCGACATCGTCGA
Organism: Rathayibacter sp. AY1F4; assembly: GCF_002931775.1. NCBI lineage: Bacteria > Bacillati > Actinomycetota > Actinomycetes > Micrococcales > Microbacteriaceae > Rathayibacter > Rathayibacter sp. AY1F4. The sequence continues at coordinate 4,565 of NZ_PSVE01000029.1, read as the reverse complement.
GATCCCGGGCTCGAAGCGCCTCCGCGCCCTGCTCGTCGTGAACCACGAGTACACGAACGAGAGCATCATGTTCCCGGCCGCGCAGCTCGAGGCGGAGCCGGAGCGCGTGCGCGCCGTCGGCCGCGCCGCCCACGGCCTCAGCGTCGTCGAGCTGGTCCGCACCGCGGTCGACCGCCCGTGGGCCTACGTCCGCGGGGGCGAGCGCAACCGCCGCTACCTGCTCGACACCCCCTACGAGGTGACCGGCGCCGCCGCCGGCACCGAGCTGCTGAAGACGGTCGCCGACCCCGAGGGCCGCACCGTGCTCGGCACGCTCGGCAACTGCTCCGGAGGCACGACGCCGTGGGGCACGATCCTCTCGGGCGAGGAGAACTTCAACGGCTACTTCCGCGCCGTCGGCACGAGCGACGCCGAGAAGCGCTACGGCCTCGCCGACTCCGAGACCTCGCGCCTCTGGGAGCTCGACGACCCCCGCTTCGACGCCCGCACCCCGGGCTACGAGAACGAGCCGAACCGCTTCGGCTGGATCGTGGAGTTCGACCCCTTCGACCCCGACTCCACGCCGAAGAAGCACACGGCGCTCGGCCGGCTCAAGCACGAGGGCGCGAACGTCATCATCGCCCCGGACGGCCGCGTGGTCGCGTACCAGGGGGACGACGAGCGCTTCGACTACCTCTACAAGTTCGTCTCGACGAAGCGCTACATCGAGGGCGACCGCGCCCACAACAAGACCCTGCTGGAGGAGGGCGACCTCTACGTCGCCCGCTTCACCGGCGACTCCCCCGTGGCCGAGATCACCGGCACCGGGGCGGTCCCCTCGGACGGCGGCTTCGACGGGATCGGCGAGTGGCTGCCCCTGGTGCTGAACGGCGCCTCGACGATCGCCGGGATGAGCGTTGCCGAGGTGCTCGTGCACACCCGCCAGGCGGCGGACGCCGCGGGCGCGACCAAGATGGACCGCTGCGAGGACGTGCAGCCCAGCCTGGTCAGCGGCCGGATCTACGTGGCCTGCACCAACAACTCCGCCCGCGGCACCGAGGGCGCCAAGGAGGGCGCGACCGAGGTCAACCCGCGCACCGAGAACCGCGACGGCCACATCGTCGAGATCATCGAGGACGGCGGCGACCAGACCGGCCGCACCTTCACCTGGAACCTGCTGATGCTCTGCGGCGACCAGGCGCAGGGCGACGTCGTCTACTTCTCCGGCTTCCCGGCGGACCAGGTCTCGCCGATCTCGTGCCCGGACAACCTGGCCTTCGACTCGGTCGGGAACCTCTGGATCTCGACCGACGGCGCCCCGAGCGGCATCGGCTACAACGACGGGCTCTTCAAGGTCGCGCTCGAGGGCGCGACGCGCGGCAGGGTGGAGCAGTTCCTCTCGGTGCCCCGCGACGCCGAGACCTGCGGACCGATTGTCCACGACCTCGACCAGCACGTGTTCGTGGCGGTGCAGCACCCGGGCGAGGAGGGCACCTTCGAGGCGCCGACCTCGTTCTTCCCGGACTACGGATCGACGGCGGCGGGAGCGGTGGCGGCACCGCGTCCGACCATCGTGCAGATCCTGCCGGCCTCGCAGGTGGTGGCGCCGACTCCGACGCCGACCGCCGGGCCGACCACGGCTCCGACGACCCCGCCGACCACCGCGCCCACGGCGACTCCCACTACGGCGCCGACCGCCGGGCCGACCGCGGCGCCCACCGTTGCTCCGTCCCCGATGCCCACGACCGCGCCGACCGGCACTCCCACCCCGCTGCCCGTCGGCGGCTCGGGCGGCGGGCTGGCCTCGACCGGAGTCGAGAGCGTCGGCCTGATCGCGGGCGCCACCGCGCTCCTGGCCGCGGGCGCCACCGCGCTCGGACTCGGAGCGCGCCGCCGCGCGGCCGCCGAGGGCGAGGACGACCCGCAGGCGTGAGGCCGGACAGGGCCCGGGACCGATCGCAGGATCGGGGCCCGGGCCCTGTCGCGCTCGGGGACCCGCCGCTCAGGCCCCCGGGACCGGCGGGCCGGTGCGCCAGCGGAGGATCGCCGCGGCGTCGGCGTCGTGCGGCAGCGTCACCACGTCGATCCCCTCCGGGGCGGTGGCCTCGGGCGCGACCGGCCGACCCGGCAGCACCTCGTTCAGCACGACCCTCCCGTCCACGGCGACCGCGAAGAGGCAGCAGGCGCCCTGGGGGCGCCCGGCCCCCTCGAGCAGAGCGGTGAGGGCCCGGATGTCGACCTGGGGGGCGCCCTGGCGGGCGAGCTCGTCTCCGAGGGACGTGGCGCGCTCGAGCGAGATGTCCGGCGGATCCCCGGAGTCGATCGCGAGGTCGACGTAGAGCTGCGACACGGGCCGGGAGTCGCGGAGGAGCTCGGCCAGGGTCGGGAGAGCGGGGGTGGTGGTCACCATCGGGTCGTCCTTTCCTGTCGTGTCCCGACAGTGTCGGACGGCAGGAGCGGGAGGAGGGACGGGGTTGACTGCTCGCGCGCGCCTCAGAGCAGGCGGCGGGCGGAGGCCCACGCGGTGAGCTCGTAGCGGGAGGAGAGCTGCAGCTTGCGGAGGACGGCGGAGACGTGGGACTCGACCGTCTTGACCGAGATGAAGAGCTCGGCGGCCGCCTCCTTGTAGGCGTAGCCGCGGGCGATCAGGCGCATCACCTCGCGCTCGCGGGCCGAGAGCCGGTCGAGCTCGTCCACCGACTCCGCCTGCTCGCCCGCCAGCGCCCCGAAGGCGTCGAGCACGAAGCCGGCCAGGCGCGGCGAGAACACGGCGTCCCCGCCCGCCACCGCGAGCACGGCCCGGCTCACCTCGGCTCCGGAGCTGGCCTTGGTGATGTAGCCGCGGGCGCCGGCGCGGATCACGCCGACCACGTCCTCCGCGGCGTCCGAGACGCTGAGCGCCAGGAAGCGCGACGACGACCCGGCGCTGCGCCGCAGCACCTCGGCCCCGCCTCCGCCCGCACCGCCCGGCAGGTGCACGTCGAGCAGCACCACCTCGGGCGCGAGCGAGGCGACCAGGCCGACGGCGGAGTCGACGTCGGCCGCCTCCCCGACGACCTCGAGCTCGGGGGAGAGGTCGGCCCGCAGGCCGGAGCGGAAGATGGAGTGGTCGTCGACCAGCAGCACGCGGGTCACCGCTCGACCTCCGCGGGGAGCCGCAGATGCACCTCGGTGCCGGTGCCGCCGACTCCGGGGCGCACGGTCGCGCTGCCGCCCGCGCGCGCCATCCGGCCGATGATCGACTCGCGGATGCCGAGGCGGTCGCCGGGCACCTCGTCGAGGACGACGCCGGGGCCGCGGTCGCGCACGAACACGTCGACGCCCTGCACGGAGGACTCGAGGTACACCGAGACGTCGCCGCCCGCGTGCCGGGCCGCGTTCAGCACGGCCTCGCGGGTCGCGGCGAGGAGCGCGGCGGCGCCGGGGACGGACGCTCCGACGGCCACCACCTCGAGGTGCACGGGGTAGTCGAGCTCGACGGCGGCGGCGATCGCCCGGACCTCGGCGGCCAGGTCGTTGGCGACCGGGACGTCGCGCTCGAACAGCCAGTCGCGCAGCTCCCGCTCCTGGGCGCGGGCGATGCGGGCGACCTCGCTCGAGGCTCCGGCGCGGTTCTGGATGAGCGCGAGGGTCTGCAGCACGGAGTCGTGCAGGTGCGCGGCGATCTCGGCCCGCTGCTCCTCGCGCACGCGGGCGGCGCGCTCGCCCATCAGCTCGGACCAGAGGGTCACCACCCGGGGCGCGGCCAGCACGCCGGCGGCGATCAGCAGCACGCCGACGGCGAGCACCGCGTTGAGGGCGCTCGGGCGGCCGGTGAGCACGGCCGCTCCGGCGAGCACCAGCAGCGCGCAGGAGGCGAGGCGCACTGCGGAGCCGTACCGGGCGGGGCGGACGGCGTCGCCGCGGTCGAGCCCGAGGCTCCAGCCGACGGCTCCTCCCGCGAGCAGGCCGACGGCGACGAGCGCGCGCGTGATGTCGGCGTCGTCGCCGCTGTCGACGGTGATCAGCACGGCGAGCGCCGCGACGGCGGCGGCGAGGGTCAGCAGGCCGGCCACGGGAGCCGAGCGGCGGACGGCCGGATCCGCGTCGCGCGACTCGAGCGGCGCGAGGGGCACCAGCGCCCAGAGCCAGAGGTAGAGGAGCGCGCCGCCCCCGCCGAGCGCGGTCGTGAGGACGGCCAGGAGGCGGGTCCTCCGCACGCTCCAGCCGAGGTGGTCGGCGACCGCGGTGCACACTCCGCCGAGCAGCATCGTCCGCGGCCGCTGCAGCGGGGGGCGGACGGCGGTGCCGGGGACTGTGCTCACCCCTGCATCCAAACAGGTCGGCCGCACGATCGGGGGTGCTCTCGGGGTCGGATCAGGGGTTCCCCCGATGGTCCGGGCCGTGGGGCGCACGGGAGACTCGCAGCATGACAGGACAGAGCACGACCCCGCCGGGCTCCGCGGAGCCGGACGGCACGGAGGCGGCGAGCACAGCGACGACGCCGATCGGGACGGATCCGCGAGCGGCCGGCCCCGACAGCCCCGGCCCGGACAGCGCCGGCCGCTCGCGGATCCGTCCCGATCGGCGTCGTCGCTGTGCTCGCC
>NZ_PSVE01000028.1:0-53218 GCF_002931775.1 Rathayibacter sp. AY1F4 | reverse complement strand
GGCGCCGAGGGGGCGGGCGGAGCAGCGGCGGCCGGACCGACGGCGGCCGGAGCAACGAGAGCAGCGGACTGCTCCGCTCCGCTCCCCGACGCCGCCACCAGCCGCACGTCGTCCGCGACGGCCTCCGCCTCCTCCGGGCCGGCCGCCGCGTTCAGCGCCGCGGCCGCCGCCTCCGCTCGCGCCAGGGCCTCGGCGGCCTCCGCCTGCAGTCGGCGGGCGGCCTCCAGGGCCGCGCGCGCCTCGTCCCTCGCCGAGGCGAGCCCGTCGTCGTCACTCATGGGCTCAGCCTAGGTCGGCGGCGCCGGTCAGTCCTCGCGGACGTGCCAGGACTGTCCGTACCCGCCGTCGGCCTCGGGGCGGGCCATCAGCTCGAGGAACGGGTCGGCGCTGAACGCCTCCGGCCCGAGCACTCCGGCGCCGGTCCACACGCCGGTCGCGAGGAGCTCGAGCGCGACCACCGGGTTGAGCGCCGTCTGCCAGACCACGCACTGGGTGCCGTACTCGGCCATCGTCCACTCGTTGTCGCTCACGTGGTAGAGGTACACCTCGCGGCGGGCGCCGTCCTTCGTGCCCGAGACGAAGAGGCCGGCGCAGGTCCTGCCCGTCATCCGCGGGCCGATGCCGGCGGGGTCGGGCAGCGCGGCGGCGACGACGTCGCGCGGCGAGACCTCGACGGGACCGCCGGCCGAGCGGACCCGCAAGGGCTCGGTGCTGTCCAGGCCGAGGAGGTGGAGGGTGCGCAGGACGCCGATGAACTGCTCGCCGAGGCCGTACTTGAAGGTGACCTTCTTGGCGTCGAGCCAGCGCGGCATCAGCAGCACCTCCTCGTGCTCGACGTTCACGCACTCGACCGGGCCGATGCCCTCGGGGAACTCGAACACCTCCGGCTCCGAGAAGGGGGCGGTGGTGTACCAGCCGCGGTCGCGCTCGAACACCACCGGCGGGTTCAGGCACTCCTCGATCGTGGTCCAGATGGAGAAGGACGGAGCGAAGATCTCGCGGCCGTCCGCGTCGTGCACGACGAGGTTCGCGCCGTCGCGCACTCCGAGCTCGTCGATCTCGTCGAAGAGGTGGTCGGAGGCGTAGCGGGCGAAGACGTCGGAGAGTCCCGGCTCCACGCCCATGCCCACCAGGGCGAGGCGGCCGCGGGAGGACCACTCCTCCGCCGCGGCGAACTGCTCGTCGCCGAGCTTGAGCCCCGTCAGCTCGTGGGGCCGCTCGGGGTGCGGGAGCGAGAGGCTCATCGCCATGTCGAGGTAGTCGGCCTCGGCGGCGAGCGCTCCGACGAAGATCGTCGGGACGAAGCGCGGCTCGACCGCGTTCATGACGTGGGTCGCCCCGTGCGCGCGGGCGACGGTCTCGACGTTCTCGGCATCGGAGGCGTCGATCCGCGCGGCGACGAAGCGGTCGTCGGCACCGTGCCGTTCCGCGATCCAGGCGACCGTGCGCTCGGCCCGGGCGAGGTCGTAGTCGCAGACGATGATCTGCTCGAAGAAGGAGCGGCGCGCGGCGATCTTCGCGAAGGCGTCGCCGACGCCGCCGGCGCCGACCAGGAGGATTCTCATGGGGACACCGTAGCGACGGATCGCGTCGTCCACCATGCCGAGCACCGACGGAATCGGAGCGGAGTGCGCCATTCGGCCACCGGATCCGTCACCGGGCGGCCCGCTCCCCCCGCTCGAGCAGGCGGAGGAAGCCGGAGAGGTGCTCGAGGCCGGTCAGCGAGGTCGGGAGCGAGGCGGCGAGTGCCGGCGAGTGCACCAGGTACGCCGCCCACTTCGCCCGCGAGACCGCGACGTTCAGGCGGTTGGGCAGGAGGAGGAACTCCATTCCGCGCGGGACGTCGGCCCCGGAGGACGCGGCGAGCGACACGATGGCGACCACCGCCTCCCTGCCCTGGAAGAGGTCGACCGTGCCGACAGGCGTCTCCTCGAGGCCCGAGGCGTCGAGTGCGGTGCGGAGGAGCCCGCCCTGGGCGTTGTAGGGCGCGACGACGATGACGTCGGCCGCGGTCAGCGTCCGCTCGCCGTGCTCGTCGGTCCAGGCGCGGCCGACGAGGGAGAGGGCGATCTCGACGACGCGCCTCGCCTCGTCCGGCGAGGAGGTGGTGTCGCCCGCGTGCTCGACCGGGACGGAGTGCACGCCCGGCTCGACCCCCTCCAGGTGGCGCACCTGCGGCGCCCGCGACCGCAGCGCGCCCTCGTAGGAGAGCTCGGAGACGGCGTCGGAGAGCGCCGGGTGCATCCGGTGGGTCTGCGCGAGGAAGTAGCCGTACTCGGGCGGGAGGACGTCGTGCCCGTCGGCGAGCCAGCCGAGCGCCGACTCGTCGACCGGCTCCGGGTGCGCGCCCTGGCTCACCTGGGGCAGCTGCTGCGGATCGCCGAGCAGGAGCAGCCGCTGGGCGGAGACGGCCGACGCGATCGTCGGAGCGAGCGAGAACTGCCCGGCCTCGTCGACCACCAGGAGGTCGAGCGAGCGGCGCGGCACGGTGACCGGGTTCGCGAAGGTCCAGGCGGTGCCGCCGATGACGCAGCCGCCGCCCTCCTCGAGGACCGCGGTGAGCGCCGCCGCGTTCTTCACCGGCGCCCAGGGCGCGGCCTCGAGCGCCTCGGGCGACGTGCCGTTCTTGGGCACCTTCGCCACGCGGGAGGGATCGACGCCGCGGCCGACGACGGCGCTCAGCACGTTCTCGACCACCGAGTGCGACTGGCCGACCACGCCGATGCGCCAGCCGTGCTCGTTCACGAGCCGTGCGATCACGTGGGAGCCGACGTAGGTCTTCCCGGTGCCGGGCGGACCCTGCACGGCGAGGGTCGCCCGGCCGAGTCCGAGCAGAGTGGTGACGACCGCGTCGATCACGTCGTCGCCCTGCACAGGAGCGACGGCTCCGGGCGGCACGCGGCGGAGGACGTCGAGCGCCGGGTCGGCCAGCATCGCGGGCAGCGCGTCGAGGACCTCGCCGCCCCACTCCGCGATCGCCTCGGGCTGGGGCGCGGCGCGCGGCGGCGGCGCGGGGGCGAGGGCGACCGGAGCGTCGTCGTGCGGATCCTCCCCCGCCTTCAGGCCCTCCTTGAGGAGCAGGACGATCCGCTCCCCGTCGTCGTCGACCGCGAGGATCTCGGAGCGCTCGGAGGCGCCGCGCAGACCGGGACCGGGCGAGGGCGCACCAGGGGGCGCCGGGGCCTCGTAGACCAGGTACGGCGACGAGCCGGTGCCGAGCCGGCTGCCGGGAGCGAGCCGGCCGAGGATCCGCAGCTCGCGCGACTGCGTGCGGGCGCGCGGGAGCTTCGCCCAGTCGCGGACGACCTCGACCCGGTCGATCATCACGACGTCGCGGGTGTCCGCCCACTCGTCCAGCGGCTGCCGGAGGCGGTCGAAGTGCTCCTGCCAGAAGGTCTTGGCCTCGCGGCGGTGGTAGTCGATCGCCGCGCCGGCGAGGGCGAGCGCGGTCTGGTCGGCCGTGCGCTCGCGCGGCTCGATCCCCTCGACCTGCGCCAGCAGTGCGACCGCGACCGGGTGCGGCTCGCGGGGCACGGGGATCTCGACCTCGAGCAGCGGCGGCAGCTCCTCGCGCGGCGGAGCGAGCTCCAGGAGCCAGTCCCGCAGGCGGAGCGTGGAGCGGCAGTCGTAGGCGTTGTACTCGGCGACGAGGTCGAGCCCGCGCTGCCCCTCGGCAGGATCGACCCTCTGTGCGGCGCGCGCCTCCACGTACATCTCGATGCTGTCGGCGGCGTTCGTGACGCCGGACGCGTCCCGCTCCTCCTCGCCCATGTAGAGCGGCTCCAGCTTCTTGAGCGAGTAGCTGCGCGAGCCCACGCGGAGCGCCCGCCGCACCATCGGGTACAGGTCGACCAGGACGCCGTCGCGCAGGAGCGCGTCGACCTCCTCCTCGCCGACCCCGTGGCGGAGCGCCAGCGAGAGGAGGTGGCTGCGCTCGTAGGAGGCGTAGTGGTAGACGTGCATCCGGGGGTGCTCGGCCCGGCGCGCCCGCAGGAGCGCGAGGAAGTCGAGGAGCGCCCGGCGCTCGGCCGCGAGGTCGTGCGCCCAGAGCGCGGTGAAGCGCTCCTGGTCGTCGACCATGCCGAAGAGGTAGTCGAGGCCCCACTCGCGGTTGTCCTCGGTGTGGAGCGGATCGCCCTCGAAGTCGAAGAAGAGGTCGCCCGGATCGGGCGCGGGCAGCCCGGCGAGCACGGAGGCGTCGATCACCTCGACGGCCGGCACCGGCGAGGACTCCGACCGCAGCTGCAGCCGCGCCTGGGCGCGCAGGCCCTCGAGCGTGCCAGCGCCGAGCCCGGGGACGGGGCCGTCGTGCTCGGCGAGGGCGTCGAGGGTGAGGACGCCGGCCGCCGTGAGCTTCGCCCGCTGGTCGAGCCGCATCCCGGCGACGAGGATCGGATCGCGGTGCGCCTGGACCTCGGGCGTGCAGACCGAGCAGCGTCCGCAGGAGGGGTAGCGCGGATCGCCCCACGCCAGCGGCTCGTCGGCGGCGAGGCGCTCGGCGAGCACGGCGCGGAGCCGTGCGCGCTGCACCCGCTGGACCGGGGCGACGACGGCCAGCTCGTGGCTGGTGACGGAGCCGTCGCCGAGCACGAGGTGCACCTGCTCCCCCACGCGGATGCCGCGCGCCTGCATCTGCTCGGCGTAGGCGGCGAGCTGCAGCAGCGCCGGGATCTTCGCGTGCCGGGCGAGCTTGGTGTCGTAGACCTCGTAGGCGCCGTCGGTGGTGCGGAGGAGGAAGTCCGAGAAGCCCAGGAACTCGCCGTCGAAGAAGGTGGCCTGGTAGAGCACGTCGACCCCGGCGCGCATCGCCTCGACGGCCGCCTCGGCCGCCGCGGGGTAGCCGGCGGGCTCGGGGCGCTCGAACTCGAGCACCTCGTGCGTGCGCTTCAGCTCGGCGAGGAAGCGGTGCTCGTGCTCGTCGCCGAGCACCGCGGTGCGCTCGAGCATCCCGTCCCTCTCGGCCTCGAGGCGCGAGGCGCGGCCGAGCAGGGCGTCGAACCGGCGGAGGACGGCCCACTCGCAGGCCGCCCAGTTCGACAGGTCGGTGGGGCTCGTGACCACGCGGCCGGACTCCAGGTACACGCGACTCCTTCCGCGATCACCGGGCGGCGATCGGCTCCAGGCTAGGGCGCCCCTCCGACACTCGTGCGGCTGCGGCCACCACCCGCGCCGCTCCGCCTCCGCGTGGCAGGCTGGGCCGATGACCCGCGCTCGCTTCGAGATCATCCCGGCCGACGACATCGGCGAGCGCGCCGCACGGGCGTTCCCGGACCCCTCCGCGGTGACGCTGACCGTGACCAGCCTGCCGAAGCACGGGACCGGGCGGACCGTGGACTGCGCGGTCGCGCTGGCCGGGCGCGGGTTCCGCGTGGTGCCCCACCTGGCGGCGCGGAACGTCGAGGGCCGCGCCGCACTCGAGCGGGTCCTCGAGCGGATGGGCGAGGCGGGGATCGACGAGGCGTTCGTGATCTCGGGCGACGCGTCCTCGGCGGCCGGCACCTACTCCACGAGCCTCGAGCTCATCCGCGACGCCCGCGAGATCTCACCCGGGCTGGCCCTGGACATCGCAGGCTATCCCGAGGGCCACCCGCACCTCTCCGACGAGAGCATCGAGCGGCACCTGCGCGAGCGCGCTCCGTTCATCCGCTCGATCGTCACGCAGATGTGCTTCGACGTCGACGCGGTGGTCCGCTACGCCGACCGGCTCCGCGAGACGGGGATCACGGCCGATCTGTGGGCGGGGGTGCCGGGGCCGGTCGAGCGCTCGCGGCTGCTGACGCTGGGCGCGCGGATCGGAGTGGGCTCCTCGCTCGGCTTCCTGAAGCGGAGCACCTCGGTGGCCGGCGGGCTCCTCCGCGGACGCCGCTTCGACCCGTCCGCGTTCGTCGCGCGCCTGGAAGCGGCGGCGGGCGACCGCCTGGCGGGCCTGCACGTCTACACCTTCAACGAGCTCGACTCCCTCGCCGCCTTCGGCTGATCGGCGAGCCTCCGCGCTCCTCGGGCGCCGATCCTCGGGGCCTCGAAGCCCTCGCAGGGAGCGCTGCGCCGGTCAGGTGGTGCGGCGGATCCAGATCGGCGGGTGCGGGAGCTCGGCCTCGGTGCGCAGGCGGCCGGCGAGCGGAGCCCAGACCACGAGCGCCACGCCGATCCCGAGCAGCAGGCCGCCGACGGTGTCGCTCAGCCAGTGGGCGCCGAGGTAGGTGCGGCTCGCCATCATCGCCACGGTGTAGAGGAAGCCCGCGATCCAGACCCACAGCAGCGGGAACACCAGGGCCAACACCATCGCCGTCGTCGCCGCGTTGGCGGTGTGGCCGGACGGGAAGGAGCCGTAGTCGCTGGTGACGAGCATGTCGGCCGGGCGGGCGCGTCCCACCAACTCCTTGACGAGCTGGGTGGCGCCCACGCTGACCAGCGCGGCGATCGCGTAGTAGAGCGCGGCCCACCGCCTGCGGAACACCAGCAGCACGGCGACGATGCCGAGCGGGATGAGCGTCGTGCCGACGAGCCCCGCTCCGACCGTGTTCATGACGAGGGCCGGGATGTCCCAGACCGGCGAGCGGTGCTCGACGATCTCGTCCATCCACTCCACGTCGAAGCGGAAGGCCGAGGTGGGGCGGAAGGCGATCAGCACGGCGAGCAGCACCGTGAGCAGGATCGCGAGCGACGCGGAGATCAGCGGCCAGCGGCGGGAGACCCGGTGGGCCGCCTCCTTCGTCAGCAGCCGGGCGGCGACGTCGTCGGACGGCACCTGCTCGCGCATCCGCGCACGCTGGACGGCGTCGGGGCGCGCGGTTCCGGGCTCGGTCGACAGGCGGTCGTCGCGGTGATCCATCCGGACATGATGCCGTCACACGGCGTTCCCCCGCTGGGGGTTGCGGGGCGGCTCGGCCGACCGTTCGGAAGCCCGGCGTCCGTGCGCCGGGGTTCGTGGCACGGTCCGACCGGCCGTGCGGATGCCCGGCCTTCCCCCGCGGGGGTTCGCGGCGCGGCTCAGCCGGCCGCGCGGGCCAGGCGGGCGGCGCGGAGGGCGTCGAGCCGGGTCGGCTCGGAGGAGCGCGCGAGGAGCCGCGCGGCGACGGCGCTCACGCGGGAGTCGTCCGAGGCGGAGGCCCGTTCGAGGGCGGCGGCCGCGTCGGGACCGGTGATCGAGCCGAGCGCCATCACGGCCGAGACCGCGAGCGCGGAGTCGTCGCTGCCGGCGGCCCCGTCCAGCGCGTCGACGGCAGGACGCGCGTCGTCGCCCAGGTAGCCGAGTGCGGCAGCGGCGTGACGCCGGACCGGCGCGGACCCCTCGCGGAGGGCCTGCTCCAGACCGGGGACGGCCGCGGCGCCGAAGGAGGCGAGGACGTCGGTGAGCACGTTCTGCGCCTCCGCGTCGTCGTCGCCGAGCAGGCCGAGCAGGACCGGCAGGGCGCGCTCGTCGCCGAGGCGGCCCAGCGCGAAGCGGGCCTTCGCGGCGACGGCGGGCTCGGAGTCGGCGGCCAGCGGGGCGATGTCGTCGAGCGTCGCCGGGTCGAGGATCTTGCTGAGCACGTGCAGCGCCTGCGTGCGCACTCGGGGCTCGCGGCCGAGCGCCTCGCGGGCGACGGGGACGGCGGCGGAGCCGAGGCGGCCGAGCGACCAGGTGAGCACGTCGCGGACGAAGAAGTCCGGCTCCTCCCACAGGTGCGCGGCGAGGGGCTCGGCGGTGGCGGGCTCGGCGATCTCGCCCAGGGTCATCGCCGCACGGAGGCGGACGTCGCGGTCGGGGTCGGAGAGCTCGGCGAGCAGGGCGGAGGAGTCGCGGAAGGACATGGGAGGGGACTGTAGCAGCGGCGCTCGGGAGCGGATCCAGCGAGGGCCGGAACGCCCGGGAGGAGCCGCAGGAGCGGGGCGTGCCGGACCGCCGGGACCCGGAGCCGAGCGCTCAGTCCTGCAGCACCGGGACGCTCCTCGGCCGGACGATCAGCCAGAGTGCCAGGATCGACACGGTCGCCGTCGCCATCATCACCAGGGCCATCGGCACGGCCGAGCCGGCGCCGAAGACCCCCGAGATCGGCGACAGCAGTCCGGCGGTGCCGAAGTTGACCGCTCCGAGCAGCGACGCGGCCGTCCCCGCCTCCCGGCCGTGGTTGACCAGGCCGAGGACCTGCACGCACGGGAAGCTGAAGCCGCAGGACGCGATGAAGAACCACAGCGGGACGAGCGTGCCCCAGAGCCCCAGCCCGAGCACGTCGAAGAGGGCGATCAGGCCTGCGGAGGTGAACAGCGTCAGCGTCGTGATCGCGAGGATCCACTGCGGCCCGATCCTCCGGCTGAGGTAGGAGGACGCCTGCACGCCGAGGACGACGCCGAGCGAGTTCACGGCGAAGAGCAGTCCGTACTGCTGCGCGTCGAATCCGTAGAGGCCCTGGAACAGGAACGAGGAGCTGGAGAGGTAGGTGAACAGGCCGGCGAAGGTCATACCCCCGATCACGGCCACTCCGAGGAACACGCGGTCGCTGAGGACGGCCCGGTAGCGCTGCACGAGCGAGCGGTGCTCGCGCTCGTGTCGGGCGGCGCGGGGCCGGGTGTCGACGACGAGCAGGCCGACGGCCGCGACGACCAGCACGCCGTAGGCGGCGAGGAAGACGAAGATCCCGCGCCAGTCCATGATCAGCAGCAGCTGCGAGCCGATGACCGGCGCGAGCACGGGCGCGAGGCCCGACACCAGGGCGAGCCGGGACAGCATCCGCACCAGCGGGCGTCCGCCGAAGAGGTCGCGGACCATCGCCATCGCGACCACGCCGCCCGCCGCCGCGCCGGCTCCCATCAGGAAGCGGAAGACGCCGAGGGTGATGATCTCGGGGGCGAGCGCCGCGCCGACGCAGGCCAGCACGTGCAGCGAGGTGGCCAGGAGGATCGGCAGGCGCCGCCCGACCGCGTCGCTCCAGGGGCCCACGACCAGCTGGCCGAGCGCGAAGCCGAGGGTCGTGCCGGTGAGGGTCAGCTGGACCGCCGCCTCCGACACGTTCAGCTCGCTCTGCAGCGCGGGGAACGCCGGCAGGTAGAGGTCGATCGTGAACGGCCCGAGGGCGGTCAGCGAGCCGAGGACGATCACGTAGACGAGGCGCTGGCGGGCCGTCAGGGCGTCGCCCGGGTGGCGGTGCACGGGGAGAGAGCCGGTCGGAGTCGAGGCGGGAGTGGACACGGAGTGCCTTCCTGCGCAGGGCGCAGCGGGGTGGGAGGGAGTGGTGCGGCCGGTGTCGTCCTCGGCGCGGGAGCGGACCTCGTCGGCTCCCGCGCCGCTCGGTCGAATCAATTCGATCACGTGTCGGACAGCGGCGCCACCCCTCGGCCCGCCGTCGGGTCAGACCGGGTGGAGCGGAGTGCCGAGCGGGTCGGCGAGCAGGCGCTCGAAGGCGAGCTCGGCTGCGCCCAGCATGAGCAGATCGGCGCCGAGCTCGGTCCGAACGATGCGCACGGAGTCGAGCGCGACCCGGAAGGGGCCGCCGCGGCCCAGGCGCTCCTCCAGGAACCCCGGCGCGACTCCGATCAGCGCCCCGAGGAAGCCGCCCAGCACCACGAGCTGCGGGTTGAACACGTTGATCACGTTGCGCAGGGCGACCGCGAGGTGCCCGAGCTGGCGCTCGACCTCGGCACGGACGGCCGGGTCCTCGGAGGCGGCGAGCGCCTCCTCCAGCCGCTCGCTCTCGTCGAGGCCGAGCACGGTGAGCAGCTCGGCGCGGCCGACCTCGGTCTCGAGGCAGCCGACGGCGCCGCAGTGGCAGTCGATGCCCGCGCTGTTGACGAGGGTGTGGCCGATCTCCCCCGCGTAGCCGTCGATGCCGTGCAGAGGCGCGCCGCCGACGATGACGCCGGCGCCCACTCCGCTCGCGCCGCCGTTGAGGTAGACGAGGTGCGAGACGTCGCGGCCGGCGCCAAGGACGCTCTCGGCGAGTGCACCGAGGTTGGCGTCGTTCGCCGAGAGGACGGGCAGGCCGGTCGCGTCCGCGAGCATGCGGGAGAAGGGCTCGTCGTCCCAGCCGAGGTGCGGGCCGACCCGGACGAGGCCGTCGGCGTCGCGGACGAGGCCGGGCACGGCGACGCCGATGCCGACGGTCCGCGTCTCCTCGGGCAGCTCGGCGAGCAGCTCGGCGACCGCCTCGGCCGCCAGACGCGCGGCGGCCTCGGCGGTGGGGACGGAGGCGGAGCGGCGGATGCGGCGGCGGACGACCGCGTCGACGCCGACCACGGCGACCGTGACGGCGTCGATCTCGGGGTTCACGGCGAGCGCGACGACTCCGGGATCGGCCTCGACGACGGGGCTCGGCCGGCCGACCTGGTTCGGCGTGGCGGGCTCGCGCTCGCGCACGATGCCGAGCTCCACCAGCTCGCCGACCAGCGCCGCGATCGTGGAGCGGTTGAGGCCGGTCAGGCGGGTCAGCTGCGAGCGGGAGCGGGGGCCGCCGCGGTGCACGAGGCGGAGGATCGCCGAGAGGTTGTGCCGCCTGACGCGGTCGAGGTTGTTGCCGCGCGTCGCGTGGTCGGGCATCCGCGGTCTCCTCTGCTTGCGGGGGTCAGCCTAGCCGGGGGCGGGGCCGGGGTCTCGAGGGGAGGGCTGCGCCCGCTGCTCGATCAGCAGGAGGGCGCCGCTCAGGCCTCGACCCAGGTCCAGGTGCCGGCCGGGCCGTCGACCGAGACCTCGCCGCCGGTGCGCGTCACGGTGAAGACCGTCTCCTCCCCCGTGTCGTGCGCGACGACCCGGACCGGCGTCGCGCCGTCCGGCCCCGGGAACACCCTCAGCTCGAGCCCGTCGAGGTAGTCGTACTCGGCCGAGTCCTGGCGGGCCCCCACCGGGATCACCGCACCCTCGCGCACGTACAGCGGCAGCGAGTCGAAGCCGTGGACCTCACGACGCCACTCCCCCGTCGAGACGATCCGCTCGCCCGTCCACCAGCTCGTCCACGTCCCGCGCGGGAGGTAGAACTCGACCGTGCCGTCCTCGGTGAACACCGGAGCGACGAGCAGGTCGTGCCCGAGCAGGTACTGCGTGTCGAGGTGGGCGGCGCTGCGGTCGTCCTCGAACTCGAGCGCCATCGGGCGCATGATCGGGACGCCGGTGCTCGCCGCCTCCGCCCCCGCCGCGAAGAGGTAGGGCATCAGCGAGAGCTTCAGCCGGGTGAAGAGCCGGGTGACCTCCACGGCCTCCTCGTCGAACGCCCACGGCACGCGCACCGAGGAGGATCCGTGCAGCCTCGAGTGCGAGGAGAGCAGGCCGAACGCGAGCCAGCGCTTGAACACTCCGGGATCGGGCGTGCCCTCGAAGCCGCCGATGTCGTGCGCCCAGAAGCCGAACCCGCCCAGCGCGAGCGAGAGGCCTCCGCGCAGGGTCTCGGCCATCGACACGTAGGAGGAGGTGTTGTCCCCGCCCCAGTGCACCGGCAGCGACTGCCCGCCGACCGTGGCGCTGCGGGCGAAGAGGACCGCGCGGCCCTCGCCGAGCTCCTGCTCGAGCACCTCGTGCACCGCGCGGTTGTAGAGCTGGGTGTACCAGTTGTGCATGGCCTCGGGGTCGGTCCCGTCGGCCCAGACGACGCCCTCCGACGGGATCCGCTCGCCGAAGTCGGTCTTGAAGGAGTCGACGCCCTGGCGCACGAGGACGCGGAGCTTCTCCTGGAACCAGGAGGTCGCCTCCGGATTCGTGAAGTCGATCAGCGCCATGCCGGCGACCCACATGTCCCACTGCCAGACGTCGCCGGAGGCCGTTCTGAGCAGGTACCCCTTCTCGCGCCCCTCGGCGAACAGCGGCGAGGCCTGCGCGATGTACGGATTGATCCAGACGCAGGTGTGCAGTCCGCGCTCGTGCAGGCGGGCGAGGATCCCCTCCGGGTCCGGGAAGGTGCGCGGGTCCCACTCGAGGTCGGTCCACTGGAACTCGCGCATCCAGAAGCAGTCGAAGTGGAACGCCGACAGCGGCAGCTCCCGCTCCGCGAAGCCGTCGATGAAGGAGTTCACCGTCTCCTCGTCGTAGCTCGTGGTGAAGCTGGTCGTCAGCCAGAGCCCGTAGCTCCAGGCGGGCACGACGGAGGGGCGGCCCGCGAGGCCCGTGTAGCGCCGCAGCACGTCCTTCTTCGTCGGGCCCTGGATCACCAGGTACTCCAGCGCCTCGCCGCCGACCGAGAACTGCACGCGCTCGACCGCCTCGGAGCCGATCTCGAACGAGACGAGGCCGGGATCGTTCACGAGCACGCCGTAGCCGCGGCTGGAGAGGTAGAACGGGACGTTCTTGTAGGCCTGCTCGGAGGAGGTGCCGCCGTCGGCGTTCCACACGTCCACGGTCTGGCCGTTCTTCGCGAAGGGGCCGAAGCGCTCGCCGAGCCCGTAGACCAGCTCGCCGACGCCGAGGTCGAGCTGCTCGTGCAGGTAGGCGGCTCCGTCCGGTCCGGTCAGGTAGCCCTGCGCCTTGTGCCCGGAGCCGGTGAGGCGCGTGCCGGTCGAGGTGTCCCAGAACTCCAGCGACCACGGAGCGCCCTGCCTGATCCGGACCTCGAGGTCGCCGGTGCGCAGCACGCCGCCGGACTCCGTCACCTCCGCCGCTCCGACGTCGCCCCCGGCCAGCTCGAAGCCGGGCCGCACCGCCGTCCCGCGCCAGTGCTCGATCCGCACCCGCGCGACCCCCTCGGCCGGCGAGGACACCGTGACCGTGAGCGCCGGCCGGTTGAGGACGTCGCCGCGGCCCTGGATGACCCGGGTCGGGGCGATCACCTCGAGCGAGGTGCCGTCGGTGCGAATGTCGTACGCCTCCTGCGCGAACAGGGGCGTGAATCCGGCCCGCGTCTGCCAGAACCCGTCGGTGAACTTCATGGGGGTGCCTTTCGATGGCGCGCCGGCGGATCCCGCGAGGGAGGCGCCGACGGAGGGAGAGAGGGCTACTTGACCGCGCCGGCGGTGATGCCGCGGGTGAGGGTGCGCTGGAAGATCAGGAAGAAGATCAGCGTCGGGAGAAGGCCCAGGAGAGCGCTCGCGCTGGTCGTGGTGACGTCCATGATCTTGTCGCCCTGGAGGCTCGAGATCGCGATCGGGACGGTCTGCGTCGCGTCGCTCACCAGGAAGACCAGCGGGATGAGGAACTCGTTCCAGGTCCAGATGAAGAAGAAGATCATCAGCACCGAGAGGGTGGGCCGCGAGATCGGGACGATCACCCGGGTGAGGACCTGCCACTTCGAGGCGCCGTCGAGAGCCGCGGCCTCGAGGATCTCCTTCGGGAAGGTGCCGTAGACGCTCGAGAGCAGATAGGTGCCGAACGCCGACTGGATGACGGTGAAGATGACGATGACCGACAGCTGGGTGTCGTAGATCCCGACCGCTTTGAACATGTAGTACAGCGGGTAGAGCAGGGCCTCCTGCGGGAGCATGTTCGCCAGCAGGAACAGGACGATGATCCAGCTCCGGCCGCGGACCCGGCCGATGCCGATCGCGTAGGCGTTCAGCACCGAGAGGGCGACGGCGAGGATCGCGACCGACCCCGAGATGAGGATCGAGTTGCCGAGCTTCTCGGGGAAGTCGACGCGGCTCCAGAAGGTCGAGAGGCCGTCGAAGGAGAGGCCGGTCGGGAAGGCGAGCGGGCCGTTCGCCGAGTACTCCGCGGGGGTCTTGAAGGAGTTGAGCAGGATCAGCAGCACCGGGCTGATGATCACGAGCCCGATCACCACGGCGACGGCGAGGATCACCCAGTCGCCGAGGGTGCGCTTCGTCGTGCCCTTCGCGGGCTTGGCGGGACGGGAGGACGAGAGGTCCGCGTCCTCCGTGCCGGCCTGGGTGAGGGGCAGGGTCTCGATGGCCGACATCAGCGGGCTCCTTCGCTGCGCTCGACGCGCTCCTGGGCGCGGATGAACAGCACGGCGAGGATCACGATGACGATCGTGAGCGCGGTCGCGATGGTGGCGCCGTAGCCCACCTGCTGCTTCTGGAAGAACTCGGTGTAGGAGTAGTAGGAGGGGACGATCGTGGAGTCGCCGGGGCCGCCGCGGGTCAGGGCGTAGATCGGGCCGAAGACCTTCAGCGCGGCGATGGTGCAGGTGAGGGTGACCACGAAGATCTCGGGCCGAATGATCGAGACCGTGATCCAGCGGAAGCGCTGGAACCAGTTCGCCCCGTCGAGCTCCGCCGCCTCGTAGAGCTCGGGGTCCACGCGCTGCAGCGCCGCCATGAAGATGACGACCGGGTAGCCCAGCTGCACCCAGATCATCACGACCATGATCGAGAGCATCGCGGTGTCCGGCTTGCCGAGCCAGTCGTGCGAGAGGGAGCCGAGCCCGACGGCCTCGAGGATCGAGTTCAGCGCGCCGTTGTCGGGGCGGAGGATCCAGCCGATGACGATCGCGGCGATGACGGTCGGCAGGATCTGCGGGAGGTAGTAGGTGGCGCGGAGGAAGCTCGCCAGGCGCCCGCCGAACTTCTTGCCGACGAGATCGAAGAGGATCGCCGCGAGCAGGAGTCCGAGGATCGTGGGGACGATCACCATCGCGATGATCATGTAGACCGAGTTGAGGAACGAGGTCCAGAACTGGTCGTCGCCCATCAGCTCGATCCAGTTGTCGAGGCCGATGAAGATCGGCGGCTTGATGCCGCGCCAGGACGTGAAGCTGATGTAGACGTTCCAGATCAGCGGGATCAGCACGATGAACGTGAAGAGCACGAACCCGGGGATCAGGTAGAGCCAGTAGCCGCCGGAGCGCTTCTCGCGGGGCGGCGTCGTGGGAGGCGGCGCGCTCTCCGCGCGACGAGGTGCTGTCGTCGTCATGGGTACTCCTAGGTCGGACGGGGTCGTGGGCGTGCTGGGGCGGGATGCCGCTCCGGTACGGAGGCGACGGCATGTCGTGTACCGGAGCGGCATCCAGCGGGGGGGGGTGGAGGCCCGGCGGTGTTCGTGCGACCCCCTCGAGGGGTCGCCGTCACGTCCTCAGGTCGTCCGCTGCCGTTCCACGCCTGCAGGCGCGGGGCCGGCCGCCGTGGCCGACATCACGTGACGCTTCCGCGTCACTTGATGTCGGCGACTCCGTCGTCGTACTTGGCCTGGAGGTCGGAGAGCATGGCGGACTCGTCGGAGGAGCCGTTGATGAGCTCCTGCGTGGCGGCGACCAGGTCGTCGTAGAAGGTCGCGGTGGGCCAGTCGGGGTAGAAGGAGAGCTGGTCGCCGTCGACGACCGTCTTCCACTGCGAGAGCAGCGCCTTGCTCTTCTCGTCGGTGATGGCGCTCTCGTCGACGACCAGCGGGATGCCTCCGTTGTTGCCGATGAGGTTCTGGATCTCGGGTCGCATCGTGATGTCGATCCACTTGTAGGCGAGGTCCTTGTTCTTCGCCGTCTCCGGGATCACCCAGTGGTTGCCGGCGGAGCCCATCGTGAACTCGGCACCCGGGAAGAGGAACGTGTCCCACTCGAATCCGGTGATCTCGGTCTTGAAGCGGCCGAACCACCAGGAGCCCGAGAAGAAGATCGGGTACTCGCCCGAGATGAACGCCGTGCCCGCGTCCTCCGCCTTCAGCCCGGAGGCGTCGGCCGAGAAGTAGCCCTTGTCGACGTAGGTCTTCAGCTGGTCGGCCGCGTAGCTCCAGGCCGCGTCCTCGAAGTCGACCTCGCCCGTGTAGGTCTGGTAGTCGGTGATCCAGGAGCGGTCGGCCTTCAGCAGCGCGAGCTGGTAGAAGAGCTGCTGCAGCGGGTACTCGGCGCCGGCCTCGGCCAGCGGGGTGATCCCCTTGGCCACGAAGGCGTCGAGGACGGCCGTGAACTCCTCGTAGGTGGTGGGGACCTCGAGGCCGTTCGCGGCGAAGGCGTCCTTGTTGTAGTAGACGAAGGTGAACTCGCCGTAGTTGGGGATGCCGTACCAGGAGCCGGAGCCCATGATCCCGTTCTCGTCGTACTTCGCGGTGGTCTGCAGCGCGCCGGGGATCAGCGAGTCCCAGCCGTAGAACTCGACCGCCTCGTCGAGATTGGTGAGCAGGCCCTGGCTCGAGAGGAGTCCGCTGGTCGCGTTGCCCTTGTTGTACTCGACGACGTCGGGCGCCGAGTTGGAGTTGAAGATCTGGCTGGCGCCGGTGCGCAGCTGCTCGAAGGCCTTGAATTCGTACGCGATCTCGGCCCCCGTCTCCTGGGTGAAGATGTCGCGGGCGGCGAGCCAGGCGATGCCGCGGTCGCTGTCGGGCGTCTCGAAGTCCCAGAGCGTGAGGGTGCGGCCGGCGCCGTCGACCGTGGTCGAGAGCGCGTCGGAGCCGGCGTCGGAGCCGCCACCGGAGCAGGCGGCCAGCGCGAACATCGCGCTGAGGCCGACTCCGCCGGCGAGGAGGTTGCGCCGGCTGAGACCGGCGGTCGGGCGGTGGAAGGCGGAGCGGGATCGGAGCGACATTGCGGTGGTTCTCCTTCGAACGGTGCGGTGGTGCTGCGGAGGTGGTGCAGGGAGCGCTCTCTCGCGGGGGCGTGGTGTCGAAGCGTTTCGACAGTGCGCAGAGCCGGAGCGGGCAGGAAGAGGGTGGAGGACTAGAGGGAGGCCGGCGCGGGAGTGCCGGACGGGACCGCCGGCACCGGAGCGCCGGTCGGAGCGACCGCGAGGGATCCGCGGTCGACGTAGGAGGGCGGGAGCAGCTCGACACCGACGGTGCGGCCGGAGTCGATCTGCTGGAGGGTCCGCGCGACGGCCGCTCGGCACATCGCGTCGAACGGGAGGGGAAGACTGCTGGTCGGGACGGGGAGGGCTCCGCCGTCGTAGCTGGCGCAGGCCGCCAGGATCGACAGGTCACCGGGGACGGAGAGGCCGCGCTCGAGGACGCGCTCGATCGCCGCCTCCGCCACGGGCTCGTTGCAGTGCAGCACGAGCGCGGTGGGCGGGACGGGTGCGGCGAGGATCGCGTCGATCGCGGCCTGTGCGCTCGGGCGGCCGATGTGCGGGCGCTCGACCGCGATCTCGACTCCGAGCGCCGCGGCCTCGGCGCGGAACGCCTCGTCGAAGCGGCGGACGAAGCCGGCGTTGCGGTCGGTGTAGGACTGCGGGTGCTCGAGCAGGCCGAGCGAGCGGTGGCCCAGCTCGGCGAGCCGGCGGACGCTCTGGCGGGCGGCCTCGGCGAAGTCGAGGTCGACGCAGGCGAGATCGTGGGAGTCGGCGGGCACGCCGATGAAGGTGGCGGGGACCCCCGCCGCGCGGATCAGCTCGGCGCGGTCGTCGTCGTCGTCGACGCCCATCAGGACGATGCCGTCGACGAGCGAGGAGGAGGAGACGCGCCCGATGCCGCTGGAGGCCTCGTCGGTGACGAGCAGCAGGACGTCGTAGTCCGACTCCCGGGCACGCTCGAGCACCTCGGTGACGAAGCGCATGTGGGTCGGCAGATGCAGCTCGCCGCGCATCGGGGCGGAGAGGGCGAGGATGTGGGTCCGCGCCCCGGCGAGCATCCGGGCTCCCGCGTGGGGCCGGTAGCCGAGCTGGCGCACCGCGTCGTCGACGCGCTGCCGGGTGGAGGCGGCGATCGAGCGCTTGCCGGAGAGGGCGTAGGAGACGGTGCTGATCGAGACTCCGGCAGCGCGGGCCACGTCGTGGATGGTCGCCATGGCTCCTCCTGCCGGACGTCGTCGTCGGTCGCGGTCGAGCTTCGAAGCGCTTCGACCGGTCGTGCTGGAGCGACTGTACGCACAGTCGAAGCGCTTGCGCAAGCGATCCTCGCGACGACCTCCCCGGGCGTCGGCCCACTCCGCGAGCGGTTCCGCGGCACGAACGGGCGGCACCCGCGAGGGGCCGGAGGGCGACGCGCCGGGCCTTCCGCTCGTTGCGCCTCCCGACCCTCAGGGGATATGTTGGGCTCAACAACAATTCGGCGACGTCGCCGGAAAGGATTCGGATCCCATGTCCCTGACCCCCACCCGCGCCGACAAGTTCTCGTTCGGCCTCTGGACCATCGGCTACAACGGGACGGACCCGTTCGGCGGCCCGACCCGCGAGCCGCTCGACGTCGTCCACGCGGTCGAGAAGCTCGACGAGCTCGGCGCGTACGGCCTCACCTTCCACGACGACGACCTGTTCGCCTTCGGCTCCACCGACGCCGAGCGCCAGACCCAGATCGACCGCCTCAAGGGCGCGCTGGAGTCCACCGGCCTCGTCGTGCCGATGGTCACCACCAACCTCTTCAGCGCCCCGGTCTTCAAGGACGGCGGCTTCACCTCGAACGACCGCGACGTCCGCCGCTTCGCGCTGCGCAAGGTCCTCCGCAACATCGACCTCGCCGCCGAGCTGGGCGCGAAGACCTTCGTCATGTGGGGCGGCCGCGAGGGCGCCGAGTACGACTCCGCCAAGGACATCCGCGCCGCGCTCGAGCGCTACCGCGAGGCCGTCAACCTGCTCGGCGACTACGTCACCGACAAGGGCTACGACATCCGCTTCGCCATCGAGCCCAAGCCGAACGAGCCCCGCGGCGACATCCTGCTGCCCACGCTCGGCCACGCGATCGCGTTCATCGACTCCCTCGAGCGCCCCGAGCTCGTCGGCGTGAACCCCGAGGTCGGCCACGAGCAGATGGCGGGCCTGAACTTCACCGCCGGCATCGCCCAGGCGCTGTACCACGGCAAGCTCTTCCACATCGACCTCAACGGCCAGCGCGGCATCAAGTACGACCAGGACCTGGTCTTCGGCCACGGCGACCTGCACAACGCGTTCTCGCTCGTCGACCTCCTCGAGAACGGCGGCCCCGGCGGCGTCCCGGCCTACGACGGCCCGCGCCACTTCGACTACAAGCCCTCGCGCACCGAGGACGAGACCGGAGTCTGGGACTCGGCCGCCGCGAACATGCGCACCTACCTGCTGCTCAAGGAGCGCGCCGCGGCCTTCCGCGCCGACCCCGAGGTGCAGGAGGCGCTGGCTGCCGCGAAGGTCGCCGAGCTCTCCACCCCGACGCTGAACGAGGGCGAGTCGTACGACGACCTGCTCGCGGACACCGCCTCGTACGAGTCGTTCGACGCCGACGCCTACCTCGGCGGCAAGGGCTTCGGCTTCGTGCGCCTGCAGCAGCTGGCCACCGAGCACCTGCTCGGCGCCCGCGGCTGACCCGCACCCCCTGAGCCCGCGGTCCGCCGCGGGACGACCTGAGACGGACGAGATCCCCTGCACCCGCACGGGGTCTCGTCCGTTCTCCTGCATCCGGCCCGGCCCAGCACGCGCCGCGAACTCCCCGAACCCCCCAACGAAAGAGGACAGCGATGACGCTCGTCGCAGGGATCGACTCGTCGACCCAGAGCTGCAAGGTGGTCGTCCGCGACCTCGACACCGGCGCCGTGGTGCGCACCGGCCGAGCGAGCCACCCGGACGGCACCGAGGTCGATCCGGCCGCCTGGTGGGAAGCGCTGCAGCTCGCCCTCGCCGACGCCGGCGGGCTCGACGACGTCGCCGCGATCTCGGTCGGCGGCCAGCAGCACGGCATGGTCGTCCTCGACGAGAGCGGCGCCGTCATCCGCCCCGCTCTGCTCTGGAACGACACCCGCAGCGCGCCCGCCGCCGCCGCGCTCATCGAGGAGCTCGGAGCCGGGGCCTGGGCGGAGCGGACCGGATCGGTGCCGGTCGCCTCCTTCACCGCCACCAAGCTCCGCTGGCTGCGCGACGCCGAACCGGAGAACGCCGCCCGTGTCGCCGCCGTCGCGCTCCCCCACGACTGGCTGACCTGGCGCCTGCTCGGCTACGGCCCCGACTCCGCCCGCGGTCCGCAGCTCGACGCCCTCACGACCGACCGGTCGGACGCGTCCGGCACCTCGTACTGGGGAGCGGACGGCTACGACCTCGACCTGCTCGAGCGCGCCCTCGGCCACCGCCCGCTGCTCCCCCGCGTGCTCGGCCCCTCGGAGGAGGCGGGCCGCACCGAGAGCGGACTCGTCGTCGGCCCCGGCGCGGGCGACAACGCGGGCGCCGCGCTCGGCCTCGGCGCCGGCCCCGGCGACGTGGTCGTCAGCATCGGCACGAGCGGCACCGTCTTCGCAGTCACGGACGACCCGGTGCGCGACGCCTCCGGGACCGTCGCCGGCTTCGCCGACGCGAGCGGGCGCTTCCTGCCGCTGGTCGCGACGCTCAACGCCGCGCGCGTGCTGGCCTCGACCGCGACCCTGCTCGGCAGCGACTTCGACGAGTTCGCCGCACTGGCGCTCGAGGCGGAGCCGGGTGCCGACGGCCTCGTGCTGGTCCCCTACTTCGAGGGCGAGCGCACGCCGAACCTGCCGGACGCGACCGCGAGCCTGCACGGGATGACCATCGCCTCGACCACGCGGCCGAACCTCGCCCGCGCGGCGATCGAGGGCATGCTCTGCGGACTGGCCGACGGGCTCGACGCCGTTCGCGCGCAGGGAGTGGAGGCGCGGCGCATCCTCCTCATCGGCGGGGCCGCGCAGAACCGCGCCGTGCAGCTCGCGGCCTCGCAGGTGTTCGACGTGCCCGTGCAGGTGCCGACGCCCGGCGAGTACGTGGCCGACGGTGCCGCCGTGCAGGCCGCCTGGGCGCTGACCGGATCGCGTCCGACGTGGACCGTCACCTCGGTGGCCGAGCCCGCGCCGGACCACCGCCCCGTGATCCGCGAGCAGTACGCGACCGCTCGAGCCTGAGGATCCGGCCCCGGCCCTCATCCAGGGCCGGGGCCGCGCCGCAAGCCCCAGTGGACGGGGAGCGGAATCGCGCTACTCTTATTACTCAGCCAGCTGACTAATGGAGGAGCGACATGACCGCCACACGAACCCCCGACCGCGCCGACCGGATCCGCCAGGTCGTCGTCGCCGTGAGCGCGGTGCTCGCCCTCATCGGCTCGTTCATCGGCTCGGGCGCCGCGGGCGGCACGCAGATCCAGAACGCGGCCGGCGGCGCCCTGACCGCGTCCTCCACCCCCATCGCTCCCGACGGCCCCGCCTTCGCGATCTGGAGCGTCATCTACACCGGCCTCATCGCCTACGCGATCTGGCAGTTCCTGCCCTCGCAGACCACCCGCACCCGCCACCGCCGGCTGGGCTACTGGGCCGCCGCGAGCCTCCTCCTGAACGCCGCGTGGATCCTGGTCGTCCAGGCCGGCTTCCTGACGCTCAGCGTCGTCGTGATCGCCCTGCTGCTGGCCGTGCTCGCGCGCATCTTCGTGATCCTGCGGACCACCCGGTCGGCCGGAGTGGTCGACGCGATCGTGACGGACGGCACCTTCGGGCTCTACCTCGGCTGGGTGTGCGTGGCCACGGCCGCGAACGTCACCGCCGGGCTCGTCGGCGCGGGAGTCGGCAGCGCGGACGGTCCGGGCGCCGCGGTCTGGGCGGTCGTCGTCCTCGCCGTCGCCGCGCTCGTCGGACTCCTGATCGCGGTCACCGGCCGCGGCCGCATCGCCCCGATGCTCTCGCTCGTCTGGGGACTCTCCTGGGTCGCCGTCGGCCGCTTCGCCGGCGAGCTCGTCTCGGTCCCCGCCGGGATCGCCGCGCTGGTCGCCGCCGCCGTGGTGCTGGTGGTCACCCTCCTCGTCCGCGCCACCGCGGGACGCCGGGTCAGCGCCGCCTGACCCTTGCGCGACGAAGGCCGAGAGGCCGGGACAGCCCTGGTCCGGGGCCGCCCGGCCTCTCGGCCTTCGTCGTGGTGGCGGATCAGGTGATCAGCGTGTCGACGTACTCCCGGTTCTCGTCCATCCACGCGGCGAGGGCGGCGGAGCGGTCGTCGGCCCCGTCGTTGAACAGCGCGTTCTCGAGCGAGTAGAGCGTCTTCGAGTCCTTCCGGAAGTCGCGGATCCAGCGGCTCATCGTCGGGTAGTCCGCGTCGAAGGCGGCCGAGCCGAAGGAGTGGATCCCCTCCGCCTGCCCGAGCAGGCCCTTCGGGTCCTCGAGGTCCTTGACCGGGAAGGCGTCGTAGGCCCAGTGCGGGCGCCAGAGCGTGACGGCGATGTTCTCGCCCGCGGCGGTCGCGCTCGAGAGCTCCTGGAGCATGGCCGGCGTCGACGAGGTGAGGTAGTCCATCCCCTCCAGGCCGTAGCCGGGGATGACGTCCTCGGTCGTCGTCTTGTTGAGACCGGAGCCGGGCTCGATGCCGATCAGGCGGTTCCCGACGACGCCCGGGTCGGCGGCGAGCTCCTCGAGGGAGTCGATCGGGGCGTCCTCGTTGACCGCGATGGTCAGCTTCGCCTCGTCGTTCCACGCGCCCAGGTCGACGATCGAGTCGCCGTACTGCTCGACGTACCGCGCGTGAGTGAGCGGCAGCCAGGTGTCGAGGGCGAGGTCGTAGTCGCCGGTCGAGAGGCCCTGGAAGCCGGGGGCGACGTCGGCGTTCTGCAGGGTCACGTCGTAGCCCTGCTCCTGGAGCACCGCCTCCCACAGAGCGGAGACGGCGATCCCCTCGTCCCAGCCCTGGAACACGGCGACGGTCACGTCGGTGCGGTCGCCGTTGTCGACGGAGGCGGCGGTGGCGGGAGCGGCGAGGGTCGCGGCCCCGAGGGACGCGACCAGGCCGATCGAGACGACGCCGACGGCCGAGCGGGTCGCCACGACGGCGCGGCGGTTCTTCGCCCGGGCGACCCTCGCCGGCGAGGGCGAGCCCAGCGCGCCGGTCATCCGGTCGAGGACGACCGCGAGGATCACGACGGAGATGCCCGCCTCGAAGCCGAGCGCGACGTCGATCCGGTTGAGGCTCGCGACGACGTCGCCGCCCAGCCCTCCGGCGCCGACCATGCCCGCGATGACGACCATCGAGAGCGAGAGCATGATGACCTGGTTGAGGCCCGCGAGGATCGAGGGCAGCGCCAGCGGCAGCTGGATCTGGCGGAGGATCCGCCACTTCGAGGAGCCGAACGACTCCCCCGCCTCGACGAGCTCCGGGTCGACGCCGCGGATGCCCAGCTCGGTGAGCCGGACGCCCGGCGCCATCGCGAACACGATGGTCGCGACGATGCCCGGCACCACTCCGACCCGGAACAGGATCAGCGCGGGGATCAGGTAGACGAAGGCCGGCATCGTCTGCATCAGGTCGAGCACGGGCCGGATGACCGCGGAGGCCGTGCGGTTGCGCGCGGCGAGCACGCCCAGCGGCACGCTCAGCGCGATGGCGATCACGGAGGCGACGAGCACCAGCGCGAGGGAGTCCATCGCGTTCTCCCACTGGTCGACCCCCACGATCAGCAGGAGCCCCACGGCGGTGCCGGCCGCGAAGACCCAGCCGCGGACGGCGTAGGCCAGTACGGCGAGGAAGGCGACGATCACCCAGAAGGGCGGTGTCGCGAGGACGAGGTCGACGCCGGAGTAGAGGGCGCCGAAGACGGTGCGCAGCAGGTCGAAGACCGGCTGGAAGGTCTGCGTGAGGACATCGACGGCACCCTCGGCGAGGGCGCCGAGCGGGAGGCGGAATCCGAGATCGGTCATCGTGCACCTCCGTCCGCCGCGAGGACGGCGTCGTCGACGGGGCCTCCGGTCGCGTGCAGGGTCGCGGTGACGACCTCGGTCGAGACGGTCGCGGGCGGCTCGATCACCGGGTGCTCGCCCGTGCGGGCGGGCACGTTGCCGAGCGCCGCGAGCAGGGTCACCCGCGGGATCGCTCCGAGCAGACGCCCGTCGGCGTCGACCACGGCGACCGGCAGCGCCGACTCGACGGCGGGCTCGATGACCTCGCTGAGGGCGGTGTCCGGACCGACGGTGACGACGTCGGAGGTGAGGACCGCCGAGAGGTCGCCGGTGCTCCGGCGCACCTGCTCGATCACGTCGCGGTCGCGGACCGTGCCCAGCAGGCGTCGTCCGCCGCCGACCACGAACGCGGCCGAGGTCTGCAGGTCGCGCATGCTCCTCAGCGCGGCGCGGGGACCGGCCGCGAGGGTGACCACGGAGCGCGCGGGCTCCATCACGGCGGAGGCGGTGAGCACGCGGGCCCGGTCGACGTCCTGCACGAACTGGGCGACGTAGTCGTTCGCCGGGTCGGTGAGGATCTCCTCCGGGGTGCCGATCTGGACGATGCGGCCGTCGCGCATCACCGCGATGCGGTCGCCGAGGAACATGGCCTCGTTGAGGTCGTGCGTGATGAAGACGATGGTCTTGCCGAGCTCGTGCTGCAGCTCGATCAGCTGCTCCTGCATCTCGCGGCGGATCAGCGGGTCGAGCGCCGAGAACGCCTCGTCCATCAGCACGATGTCGGTGTCGGCGGCGAGCGCCCGGGCGAGGCCGACGCGCTGGCGCATGCCGCCGGAGAGCTCGTGGGGCATCTTCTCGTGCCAGCCGGCGAGACCGGCGCGCTCGACCGCGAGCATCGCCCGCTCGCGGCGCTCGGCCGCGGGGACGCCCTGGATCTCGAGCGGGTACGCGACGTTGTCGAGCACGGTGCGGTGCGGGAGGAGCGCGAAGTGCTGGAACACCATCGACACCGACGAGCGGCGCACGCGGCGCAGCTCCGCCTCGGAGACGCCGGTGATGGTGGAGCCCTCGATCAGGACCTCGCCCGCGGAGGGCTCCTGGAGCCCGTTCAGCATGCGGATCAGGGTGGACTTCCCGGAGCCGGAGAGGCCCATCACGACGAAGATCTCGCCGCGGCGCACGGTGAAGGACGCGTCGATCACCGCGGCCGTGCCGAGTCCGGCGAGCTCGCCGCGGTCGGCGCCCTCGCTCAGTCGGCGGACGACCTCGTCGGGCTTCCGGCCGAACACCTTGAAGAGGTGGCGGGCCTCGAGAGCGGGGGTCGCCGGATCGGCGCCCGCCTCGCTCCGGGGCTCGCTGATGGTCTGCTGGTTCTGGTGCACGTACACTCCGTCGGCGCGCAGGGACGACGCCCTGCGCTCATCTCGTGGTGCCGGGTCGGGAGCGTGGGACAGCCGTGCGTCGAGCCTCCGCGTGCGTCCCGCCGCTCAGCGCGGCAGGGGGTGGAGGCGAGAGCGTCCGAGGCGGCCTCGGGGCCGCCTCCACTCCCGTTGACCGTACGATCGCGGCGCGTCCTGGGGGGACGCCGTGCGAGCGCGGACCGGTTCATCGGGGCCCGTGAGGACCGCCGACCACGGTAGCCGCGGAGCCGCCGAGGGGCAAACGTCGGACAATTGCGGGGGCGGGTCCAGGGGTGGTGATGAACCGATCGGCGCGAGCGAATGTGCTGGTCGGAGCTCGTTTCCGGAGTGTTGCGCGATCGTTACCGTGATGGCGCGGCCGGAGGCGCTCGTTCCGGCCGGTCTCCATCCGCCGCTGCGCGGCCGGCGAGGAGGCCCCGCAGCTCAGACGGTGGTCTCGCCCGCCGGGCCCGAGGGGGCCGCCGCGCCGACTCCACTGACGGGCTCGCCCTGCCAGGACACGAGCGTCCACGCGTCTCCCGAGCCCTCGAGGACGACGACGCCGGTGTTGTCGAGCAGGTGGTCGGCGATGAAGCGCGCATCGAGGTCGAGGGAGCGCAGACCCGCCCAGCAGCGGATGGCCGCGCCGTGGCTGACCAGCGCGACGACCTCGTGCCCGAGCGCCTCCGCCTCCGCCACCACCGCGTCGTAGCGCGCCGCGAACTCGTCGCCCGTCTCGCCGTCCGCCAGCCGGATCGACGTCTCGCCGCCGGCCCAGCGGAAGACCGTGCCCATGTACTCCTCGACCGCCGCGTCGTCGCCGCGCATCTCGAGCCCCGCGGCCGCGACCTCGCGGATGCCGTCGCGCTCGATCGGCTCGAGCCCGAGCGCCGCGGCGAGAGGGGCGGCCGTCTCGTGGGTGCGGACCATCGTCGAGACGAGCAGCGCGCCGATCCCCTCGCCCGCGAGCCGACCGGGCAGCGCCGCGGCCTGGGTGCGGCCGAGGTCGGTGAGCCCGGGTCCGGGGATGCGGGTGTCGAGGAGCCCGGCGACGTTGGAGGGGGTCTGGCCGTGGCGGATCAGGAGGAGGCGCATCCGCCCACGCTAACCGCGGAGGCTGGGCTTCCGGGGCGCGCGTTCGCGCTCGCTCCCGCCGTTGTGCGGCGAGTGCGGCGCTGCCACGATGTGCGGGGACGCTCCCGGACCGGGAGCCGCAGACGGACGGGACGGGCGGACATGGCCTCCGAAGACGGTTTCTCGAAGGACGAGCGCGCGGCGATGAAGCAGCGCGCGGCCGAGCTGCGGGCGGAGGCGAAGCGGCAGAAGAGCGCCGACAAGGCCGATGCCGACCGCAGGGACGCGGAGGCCGCGATCGCCGCGATGACCGACGAGGAGCGGCCGATCGCCCAGATGCTGCACGACGTCGTCGGCGAGACCGCTCCCGACCTCCTCCCGAAGACCTGGTACGGCTTCCCCGCCTACGCGCGCTCCGACGGCAAGGCGATCGTCTTCTTCCAGCCCGGCGCGAAGTTCGGCACGCGCTACTCGACCCTCGGCTTCCAGGACGGCGCCCAGCTCGACGACGGCACGATCTGGCCGACCGCCTACGCGCTCGTCTCCGCCGACGCCGAGACGCGCGCCGCCGTCACCGAGCTGGTCCGCCGCGCGGCCGGGGCCTGACCCCGTGGCGCACGTCTACGACGAGATCGACGAGAGCCTCTCCTCCTGGATCCACGAGCAGCCGATGTGGTTCGTCGCCACCGCGCCCCTCGCCGCCGACGGGCACGTCAACATGTCGCCGCGCGGCCACGACTCGTTCTCGATCCTCGGTCCGCGGCGCGTCGGCTGGGTCGACTACACGGGCAGCGGAGTCGAGACGATCGCGCACCTGCGCGAGAACGGGCGCGTGTGCCTGATGTTCGCGTCGTTCGGACCGCGTCCGCGCATCGTGCGCCTGCACGGCACCGGCTCCGTGCACCTGCCCGGTTCGGAGGCGTTCGCCGAGGTCGCGGAGCAGCACCCCGAGCACCCGAGCACCCGCGCGGTCGTCACCGTCGACCTCACCCGCATCAGCGACGCGTGCGGCTGGGGCGTGCCGGTGATGGAGCCGGTCGGCGAGCGCGACCTGCTCCTCCTCCAGGCCGAGAAGAAGGGCCCCGACGGCATGGCCGAGTACCGCGCCACGCGGAACGCGGTCAGCATCGACGGGCTGCCGGGCTACCCGCTGGACTGAGCGGCGGGGGGCGGCGGTGGCACGACGCGCACGAGTCTCCCGACCGGCTCGAGCAGGGTCCCAGTGACGACGGCGAGCGGATTCGCAGTACATCGCTGCGGAGAGGACGGCTGCAGCGGCGATCGCCACTCCCGCGATGACGACGGGGCGTCCGCGCTGGTGAGGCTCATCCATGGGTCGGGACGACAGCGAGCTCCGCGGAGCTCCGGCCGATCCCAGGAGGGGCGGACACGGAGCGCGACTGAGGCCCGCTCGATCGACGATCCGATCGGACGGTGTCCACACCATCGGCTCCGCAGAGATCCCCTGACCGATCCGCCCGCCGCTACGCCCGCTCGTCGACGGCCCGGATCGAGAACAGCTCCTGCGGGGTGCAGTCGAGCGCGTCGCAGATGAGCGTCAGCGTCGTGAAGCGGATCGCGCGGGCGCGGTTGTTCTTGAGGATGGAGAGGTTCGCCATCGTGATGCCGGTGCGGGCCGAGAGGGCGGTGAGGGTCACGCCGCGCTCGGCCAGCACTGCTCCGAGGTGGCAGTCGATCCGGTGCCTCTCGTCGTCGGCGGGCTCAGACAACGCCGTCGACGTCCCGTTCGAGCTTCGCGCCGGCGCGGAACGCCGCTGTCAGGGCGAGGGCCACCACTCCGGCGAGCAGGACGGGGACCGGCCACTGCGGGAGGTTCGTCCCGATGGCCTGGTAGTCGCCGCCGAGGAACGTGTCGCGCTGCTCGTCGCTCACCCGGCCGGCGCCGAAGAGCAGGCCGATGCCGGAGCTGAGGTACAGGCCCGCCGCGGTGTCGGCGAGGCCCTGGGCCACTCCTCCGATCAGCAGGGCGAGGCTCAGACGGCGCCAGTTCGCGAGGACGAAGGGGTCGAACGGGCGTCCGGCCGCGATGCCGCGGAGGACCCGCAGGAGGAAGACCGTGGCGAGGACGATCGTGACCGCCTGGAGGAGGCTCGGCAGCGCACCGAGCAGGCGGAGGGAGAGGGCGGCGTCGGCGAGCGTGGGCGCGGTGCCCTCGCGCGGCTCGGCCTGCAGCAGCTGCGGGAGGCTCCGGAGCGGGAGGCGGCCGTCCGCTCCCCCGGAGACCAGCAGGGTGCGCCCGGTGGTGACGGTCCAGGTCTGCAGGAGCGCGGTGAGCACGGAGAAGACCGCGACGATGAGCAGGACCGCCCTGGCCACCCGGAACACGCGCGGACGCTCCCGGACCGGTCCGCTGGGGATGACACTTGTCATGGCGTGCTCCTTATCGATCGTCGATGTTATCGAGTATCGATACTACGCACGCCGGTCCGGCGACGTCGACCCGCGGCGCCCCGCCGACCACGGAGACGGCGGGAGGGGTGGTTGCCCGGGGCGAGGAGCCCGATCTAGCGTGGAGGGATGTCGGATGCGAGGGAGCGCGCCGCCCGGTACCGGGCCGGCGCCGCGGGCGAGGAGGAGGCGGAGCAGCCCGCCCTGCCGGAGGATCCGCTCGAGCGGGCCGCGTTCGTCGAGACGGCGATCCAGCTCGCGATCCGCCGCGGCGACTTCGACGACCTGCCGGGATCGGGGAAGCCGCTGCCGGATCTGGGTGCGGCGCACGACCCGGACTGGTGGATCCGCCGCAAGATCGAGCGCGAGAACCTCACCGGGATCGGCCCGGCCGCCTTCCTCCTCCGCGCCGAGGACCGCGCACTCGACGAGCGCCTCGACCGGCTGCACCGCGAGGAGGAGGTGCGCGCCGAGCTCGCCGACTTCAATCAGCGGGTGATCGAGGCGCGCCGGCAGCTGCTGGGCGGGCCGCCCGTCGTCACTCCGCTCCGGGAGATCGAGGCGGAGGTCACCGCCTGGTCGCAGCGGCGCGACGCCCGCACCGCAGCGACGGCGGCACGGGCGGCCGCGGCGCCCGAGCGGCCCCGCCGCTGGTGGTCGCGGCGGCGCTGACGTCCCCGAGACGCGGACAGACCTGCCCCTCTCTCTGGGGTCCCGACGCGGGAAACCGGGCATGAGCGCGCCTCCGAATCATGCGTACACATCGAGTCGACCGGAGTCCGCATGCTCACGACCACCCCCGCCCACCCCACGAGGTCCCGCACCGCCCCTATCGCGGCGCCGCCGCTCGCCCTGCTCGAGCCCGACTCGGACCGGATGCTCGTCATCCGCGCCGCCGAGGGCGACGACCGGGCGTTCGCCACCATCGTCCGCCGCTACACCGGGCTGCTCCGCGCGACCGCCGCCCGCACCCTCCGCAGCAGCGCCGACGTCGACGACGTGGTGCAGGAGACCTTCCTCGCGGCGTGGACCCACGTCGACAGCGTGATCGACGGCGAGACCATCGCCGGCTGGCTCGTGACGACCGCCCGGCGCCGCAGCGTGGACCGGCTCCGCTCCAGCGTCTCGCGGCTGCGCGCCGAGCTGGACGACGAGTTCCCCGCCTCCGCCGCCGACGACCCGGAGCACGCGGCGCACTGCGGCTCGCTCGCCGCCGACGCCAACCGGGTGCTCGCCGCCATGCCCGCGGCCCAGCGCCGCTGCTGGGAGCTGCGCCAGCTGGAGCAGTGCAGCTACGACGCGATCGCGCACGAGCTGGGACTGTCGTCCTCGACCGTCCGCGGACTGCTCGCACGCGCCCGCGCGACGCTCCGCACGGAGCTCGCCCACTGGCGCTGATCCGCGCTGCGGATCTCGGCGCAGGAGACCGGGCGGGGGCCTTCAGCGCAGGAGAACCGGCCCCGCGCCGATCCGCACCCGGAACAGCGAGTACGGGTACGTCCGCAGATCCGTGCCGCCCTGGTAGTCGGCCTGGCGGTGCAGCTGGTTCGCGGTGACGTACAGGTGCTCGTCCGTCGCGATCGACATCGTGTCCGGCCAGAGCAGCCGCTCGTCGTGCACGATCGTCTCCATCGTGCCGTCGGTGCGACGGCGGACGATCGCGTTGTTCTCGTAGCTCGTGGCGTAGAAGCGGCCCAGCGCATCCGTCTCGAGGCCGTCCGATCCCCCGCCCTTGTCGCCCTCGTCGACGACGGTCGCCGCGACGTCCTCGTCCGGCACCGACCGGTCGACCAGGGCCGACGTCGCCACGCTGAACCAGCGGCGGGAGGCGAGCGGGCAGTACCAGAGGCGCTCGCCGTCGGCCGAGATCGCGATGCCGTCGGCGCCCATCGTGACCGGCTGCGGGTCGCCGTCGGCCGGGCGCTTCATCAGCACGCGGCCCTCGGCCATCGGCACGAGCTCCGGAGGAGTGAGCGCCTTCGTGCTCGGGTGGTCGTGCAGGCGGCGCCAGGCGGACCCCGTCTCGAGGTCGACGACGATGATCCCGTTCGGTCCCGAGTCGGCCGAGTCGGTGATGTAGGCGACCCCGCGCCGCAGGTCGAAGCGCACGTCGTTGAGGTAGGTGGTCGGCAGGGCGACGTCGGGCTCGAGGACGATCACCTGCTCGACGGTGTCGGTCGCCAGGTCGACGCGGACGAGCTTGGGGCCGCCCTTCTTCGTCGGCTCGAACATCGGGCTGCCGGTGTCGAGGATCCAGAGCCGGTCGGCCGGATCGACGACGATGCTCTGCACCGAGACGAGGGCGCCGGCGTCGTCGATTCCCGACGGCGTGTTCCAGGCCTCGTCCGGGTAGGGCACCGCCGCTCCGTCGACCAGCTCCACGACCGTGGCCGGGACCTCGT
Source organism: Rathayibacter sp. AY1F4 (assembly GCF_002931775.1). NCBI lineage: Bacteria > Bacillati > Actinomycetota > Actinomycetes > Micrococcales > Microbacteriaceae > Rathayibacter > Rathayibacter sp. AY1F4. The sequence goes on along the minus strand of NZ_PSVE01000028.1, from coordinate 22,603 downwards.
CCCCCCACTTGGGGAAGTTCACGAAGATCCGCCCGGTGTGCGAGACGCTGACGCCGGTGGGCATCGGCCCGCTGGTGAAGGCGTGCACGAGCTCCAGCTCGCCGAGCGGCTCGTCGACCGGGCGCGTGCCGCGGGCCTCGTCGGTCGGTCCCCAGAATCCCATGGTGCTCTCGCTGTCCTCCCGCCGGCGCGGGCTCGTGGCGGTCTCGGTGCCGGTCGGTGAGGAGTCGGTGCCCGCCACGACCGGTGCTCCTCATCCTGCGCGCCGGCGCCGTCCGGCGGGGAGGAGGTGGCGGAGGAGGCGGCGAGCGCCTAGCATCCGGCCGCCGCGGGCGACCCGGGTGCCGCGACCGAGGAGGCGGAGGAGGGCCGGCCCGCGTCCGACTTCGGCACGGCCTTCACGAAGGGGCTCAGCATCGGGACGCGGCAGTGCCCGGTGGAGCGGGTCGCCTCGGCGGCCGCTCCCGCCGCCCGCAGTGCACCGCCCCCCCCGCCGTCGCGCTCACCCGCTGGTCGGCGGGTCGACGGACCGCTGATCCGCCGGCCGTCCGCTTCCGGACATGACCGCTAGAGGGCGTTGCCGCCGCGACCGCTCACCTGCCACGGTCGCAGAGCGACCGACGACGGTCCACCGATCAGAAGGACCGAGGCCCGCCCATGGACGACTCCTCTTCGACCGAGACCAGCACGAGCGAGATGACGCCCGAGGTGCTGGCCGCGTTCAGCGACGCCTGGACCCGCCACGACCTCGAAGCGCTGATGAGTCACATGACCGACGACTGCGTGTACGGCGCGTCCGTCGGCCCCGAGCCCGGCCGCACCTGGACGGGCAAGGAGCAGGTCCGCGAGGGATTCGCGCTCATGCTCGCCTTCGACACCGGACAGGAGCGGCACGAGGAGGGGGCTCCCCTCATCGCCGGGACGCGCGGCGCGGCCACCTGGTCCTTCACCGGGACCGGCCCCGACGGCCGACCCCAGGTCACGCGGGGCTGCGACATCTACGAGTTCCGCGGCGGGAGGATCGCCCGCAAGGACGCGTTCCGGAAGGTCTACCGGGCGGACGAGGAGTAGTCCAGGTCGGCCTCCCTCGCGCAGCGGGGCCGGAGCGGCGTCCTCGTACCGGGTGGCCCCGCGCCTCCCCGATCGCGCAGACTGGATCGATGGCAGCGGCGTCGGCACCGGTCGGATGGGGACGTCTGCCCGCTGTGTCGTGGCTGATGGTGCGCGCCTTCACGCGTCACCGCGTCCTCGCCGTCCTGGCCTTCCCGACGGCGCTGCTCTCGCTCACGCCCTCCGTGATCCGCCGCGCCGCCCACGAGACGGCCGACCGGAACGGACTGGTCGTGTTCGGGCGCTACCGGCCGGTCGCCGACGCCCTGGTGAGCATCGCCGTCACCGTCCCGGTCGTCCTGCTGGCCGTGGTGGCGGCCGTGTGGGTCGCGCTCTCGGGGCTGCTCGGCGCGGTCCTGGTCCTCGCGGCGCTCCTCGGCGGAGCCGTGGGGGCGGGGGCCCTGCTGGTCGGGACCCCCCTCACCGCGGCCGTCGGCGCGGAGACGCCCCCCGGGCGGCGGTGGACGGTGATGGCGCTCTCGCAGCGCCCCGGGACCCGCCTGTCGGCGCTGCTCGCGACGCGGGAGCTGCTGGCCACGGTCCCCGCGGGAGGAGTCGTCGTGGCGGTCGCCGCCGACGAGCGGCTGGCGGACAGCTACTCGCGCCTCGGCTTCTCCCGGGGACGGGGCCTGCGGGTCTTCCAGCAGGTCTGACCGGCCTCCTCCCGGATCGCGGGGAGGCCGGCGGCTCGGTACGGTGGGGCCCGTGCAGTGCGGCTGAGACCCCCCGATCCCCGTCACTCCGGCCCGCTCCCTCCGGCCCGCTCCCTCCGGCCCGCTCGAGCGCGATCGAAAGGCTCCCCGTGTCCGCACTCCTCCCCCTGCAGGGCAGGACCGCTCTCGTCACCGGTGTCTCGCGGCGGCGCGGCATCGGATTCGCCGTCGCCGCGAGGCTCGCCTCCCTCGGCGCGCACCTCGTCGTCCACCACCACCGCCCTCACGATCTCGACCTCCCCTGGGGAGGCGACGACCTCGACGCGGTCCGGTCCGAGCTCCGCGCGCACCTCACGGAGGGCGCGCGGTTCGCCGACGTCGCCGCGGACCTGGCCGATCCCTCCACGATCCCCGGTCTGATCGCCACCGCAGCCGACCTCACCGGGAGCCTGGACGTCCTCGTCTGCAACCACGCGAAGAGCGGCGACGACGGCAGCATCCTCGACATGACGCCCGAGCGGCTCACCGCGTTCTGGGACGTGAACACCCGCTCCACCCTCCTGCTCACCGCGGAGTTCGCGCGGCGCCGGGCACCGCGTTCCGACGGACCCCGCAGGCCCGGCGACCGGATCGTCGGGGCCGGGCCCTACGCGCGGGCACAGGGGCACGTGTTCTGGATGACGTCCGGCCAGATCCACGGCGCGATGCGAGGAGAGGTCGCCTACGCCGCGAGCAAGGCCGCCCTCGCCGGCGTCACCGCCACGGTCGCCGCCGAGCTCCTGGAGCTCGGGATCGTGCTCAACACCATCGACCCCGGTCCGGTGAACACCGGCTACCTGGACCCGGAGACCACCGACCGGTCACTCGAGGATCTCGAGGAGTACGTCGCGAGCACGCCCTTCGGCCGGGTCGGCACGCCGGCGGACCCCGCGGAGCTGGTCGCATGGCTGGCCACGTCGGCGGGCAGCTGGGTCGTCGGGCAGGTGCTCACGACCGACGGCGGGTTCAGCCTGTGACCGGAGCGGCGGGGAGCCGTCCGGCGACGACGACCGGCGGGACCGCGCCCGGGGATGATGGGCGCATGGGAACTCGTGGGGCCGGAGTGCTGTGGGTGGTGAGCGCGCTCGCCTACGTGGGAGCGGAGGCGGTCGCCGCGTCCGCGTTCCCGGGCTACAGCTACGCACGGAACTACATCAGCGATCTCGGCGTGCCCGAGGTGGGCGTGTTCCAGGGGCGCGCGATCGACTCGCCGCTGCACGCGGTGATGAACGCCGGATTCCTCCTGCAGGGGGCGCTCTACCTCGCCGCCGCCGTCACGACCGTGCGGGCGGCGCGGGGCGGATCGCGGGGGCTGTTCCTCTCCCTCGCCGTGGTCTACGCCGTGGGCATCGCCGTGGTGGGCCTCGTGCACGGGAGCAGCGCCAGTGCGCAGAACGGGATCGCCGGCCTGCACGTGGTCGGCGCCGCGATGGCGATCGTCGGCGGCAACGCGGCGTCGATCGTCGCCGGGGCCGCGGCCCGGCACGGCCGCGCCCCGTGGGCGCTCGGGACGGTCGGGATCGTGCTCGGTGCGGTCGGCCTGCTCGCGCTGCTGATGCTGCAGGTCGACACCCGCGTGCCCGGCGTCGACCTGCTGCCCGACGGCGTCTGGGAGCGCGCCTCCGTCTACGCCGTCACGGCCTGGCAGCTCGCCACCGGCCTGCGGCTGCTCCGGCGCCCGGAGGCGCCGCGGCGCCCGCTGCCTCCTCAGACCGCGGGCAGCGGCGCTCCGATCCGGTAGAAGCGGTCGGCGGTCGCCGCGAAGACGTCGCGCCGCTCCGCAGGCGAGAGTGCCGCGGTGAGCTCGTCGAACGCGGTGTACAGCTCGGAGAAGCTCGAGTAGAGGCTGTCGACGGGGAAGTTGCTGCCGAGCATCGTCCGCGCCGGCCCGAACGCCTCGAGCGTCTCGTGCACGAACGGCGCGATCGACGCGCGGGTCCAGGAGTGGTCGTTCGTGCCGATCGCCGAGATCTTCACGACCGTGTTCTCGCGCTCAGCGACGGCGCGCAGCCCCCTGCGCCACTCGTCCACCGAGTCGGAGTCGCGGCCGATCGGCATGCCGAGGTGGTCGAGCACGATCGCGGTGCCGGGGAAGGCGCCGGCGAGCTCGGCCGCCTCCTGCAGCTGCGAGGGGAACACCTGCAGGTCGAACGACAGGCCCAGCGGCTCGAGCCGCGCGAAGTGCGCGCGCCAGACCGGATCGGCCGAGATCCCCGGCCGGTCGCGGTGCGTGAAGACCGGATCCGGGTGCCAGTTCAGGATGTCGCGGACGCCGCGCGTCACGGAGTACCCGGCGTGCTCCTCCAGCTGCCGGGGCGCGTCGGCGTCCAGGAGCGACACGTGCGCGACGTGCACCGTCGGCACCGGGCGCTCGCGGGAGAGGGCGTCGATCCAGGCCGTCTCGGCGAGTGCGTCGGCCGCGCCGTTCTCCACGTGCACGGAGGCGGCGAGCGTCACGTCCCGGGCGTCGGCGAGGTAGTCGTCGACGCTGTAGGAGCGGCGGATCGGCCGGTCGTCGCCGTGGTAGCGGAAGGGCTCGGCCGGCCCCTCCAGCCACGGGTAGGAGCGGCGGAGATCCGTCAGGTGGTGGTGGGCGTCGATGACGACGAGTCCGCTCATGCGTGCCTCCCCGGGGTCGGAGCGCCGAGGCGCGCGATCGTGCGGACGACGCCGGTGTGGTCCAGATCGCCGTCGCCGTCGGCGACCATCCTCTCGAACAGGCCGGTCACGGCGGTGATCGCGGGCAGGACGACGCCCTCGGCGTCCGCAGCCTCGCGGACGTAGCGGAGGTCCTTCAGCTGGTTGCGCGCGCTGCCGCCCTCGGCGAAGTCGTCCTCCAGCCACTTGGCGCTCTTCTGCTCGAGCACGGTGGTGCGGGCGAGGCCGCCCTGCAGCAGCTCGACCATCACCTCCGGGTCGAGTCCGGCGGTGCGGGCGAGCAGCAGGGCTTCGGAGACGACGGCGACCGTCCCGGCGACCACGATCTGGTTGCAGAGCTTGGCGGTCGCTCCGGCGCCGCTCGGGCCGAGGTGGCGGACCGTGCGGCCGAGCCGCGCGAGCACGGGGAGGACGCGGGCGACCGCCTCCGTCTCTCCGCCCACCATGATGCTGAGGGTCGCGTCCCGGGCGCCGACCGTGCCGCCGCTGAGCGGGGCGTCGACGACGCGGACGCCGTGCTCCTCGGCGAGGCGGGCGGCGAGAGCGGCCACCGCCGAGGGCGCGACGGTCCCGTGCACCACGAGCACCGGATCCGCGATGCCCTGCTCGCGCCAGCCGGCGAGCAGGCCGTCCTCGCCGCCCAGCAGCGACTCGACCTGCGCGAGGTCCGGCAGCACCGTCAGCGTGATGTCGGCCGCCGCCTCGCGCGGAGTCGCCGCCACGCGGGCCCCGAGCGCGGCGAACGGGTCGGCCTTCGCGCGGGTGCGGTTCCAGACCACGAGACCGCCGTCGTCGACGAGGTTCCGCGCCATCGGGGCGCCCATCGGTCCGAGGCCGAGCAGCGAGAGCGTCACGGGGCGACCTCGGCGAGCTGGTCCGGCGCCACGTCGTCGAGCAGCACCGCGGCCTCGAAGCCGAGCAGCTCGCGGGAGCGGGTGAGGTCGAGCCCGACGGAGCGGCCCGGCAGCTCGCCGCGCGGCACACCGGGGGCGATCGCGTCGAGGGCGGCCGCGGTGTCGTCGCGGAGGTAGGTGAGCGGAGCGGCGACCAGGATCCCCGGAGCGGGAGGCGTGTCGTGTAGCAGCGCCGCGAGCACCGAGCGTGCGGCATCGGCCGCGTCGAGGTAGCTGAACCCCTCCGCCGCCTGGCGGCGCGGATCGGCGGCGAGCGCGGTGCGCAGGTGCTCGCCGAACCGCCGTCCGCCCTCGAGCGTGATGTCGCGCACCAGCGGGAAGCGGAGGCCGGTGAGCTCGAGGCCCCAGGTGGCGTGCGCCATCCGGGCCGCGTCCTCGCTGGCGAGCTTCGAGAGCGAGTACTCGTCCGAGATCCGGGGCGCCGCGTCCTCCGAGTAGGGGAACACGGGCGGGAGCGCCTGCTCGGCCCCGAGGGGGTAGCCGTTCGCGTTGATGCTGGAGGCGTAGACGACCTTGGCGACTCCGGCCGCTGCGGACGCCGCGAGCACCGCGAAGGTGCCCACGGCGTTCACGCGGTAGGTCTCGACCGCGTCGGCCATCCCGAGTCCGGCGTAACCGCCGAGGTGGACGACCGCGTGCTGGCCGGACAGCGCCTCGGCGAGGACGGCCTCGTCGGTCACGTCGCCGACGACGGTCCGGACGGCCGGGTCCGCCCCCGCGTCGCTCCGGTCGAGGACGGTGACGACCGCTCCCTCCGCCAGGAGCGCCGCGACGGTGGGCCGCCCGATGAGGCCCCGGCCGCCCGTCACGAGGACCCGCGCACCGTCGAGGGCGGTCAGCGCCGTCACGCGTTCACCGACGGCGTCGACTCGGTCGGAGGAGCGGCGACGTCCTCCTGCTTCTTCCTGCGGCCTCTGGAGAACATCGGCCAGCCCTTGCTGCCCTGGTCGAGCGTGACGGCGATCAGGACGACGAGGCCGGTGACGATCTGCTCGTAGAAGCTCGGCACGTTCAGAAGCACCAGGCCGTTGGTGAGCGCGCCCAGGATGAGCGCGCCGACCAGGGTGCCCGCGATGCGGCCCTCGCCGCCCATCAGGTTCGCTCCCCCGATGACCGCCGCGGCGATCGCGGTGAGCTGGTACGGGCTGCCCGCGTCCGGCTGCGCGGCGTTGATGCGGGCGACGATGACCAGGCCGGCCAGGGCCGAGAGCCCGCCGGAGATGCAGTAGACGGCGATCTTGACGCGGTGGACCCGGACCCCCGAGAGCCAGGCGGTCTCCTCGCTGCCGCCGACCGCGATCACGTTCTGGCCGAACACGGTCTTGCGCAGGAGCAGCCAGGCCGCGACTCCGACGACCGCCACGATGACGACCACGACGGGCACGCCTCCGATGTAGCTGTTGAGCAGGAGGATGAACTCCTTCGGCACGTCGTAGACCGGCTTGCCGTTGGTGGCGACGTAGGCGCCTCCCTGGAACACGCTCATCGTGCCGAGCGTGGCGATGAAGGGCGGCAGGTTCAGCTTGGTGACCAGCAGGCCGTTGATCCCTCCGCAGATCAGGCCGAGGACGATGCCGGCCGCGAGACCGAGCAGCGGGGGCACGCCGCCGTTGACCATCAGCGAGGCGCTGACGATTCCGACGAAGCTGGCCATGGCGCCCACCGCCAGGTCGATGCCGCCGGTGATGATGACGAAGGTCAGGCCGATGCCGATGATGGCGTTCACACTGGCCGACACCGCGACGTCGCGGAGGTTGCCGATGGTGAGGAAGTTGGGGTTCAGCACGCCCAGGATGACGAAGAGGACGACGGCGGCGATGTAGATGCCGAAGGCCTGCAGGTTGAAGGAGCGCCGGCGCGGGGTGGCGACGCTCCCGGTCTCGGGGGAGGTCATGAGGTTCCTTTCGCCACGCCCATGGCGTTGGCCACGATGCTGTGCTCGGTGATGTCGTCGCCGACGTGCTCGGAGACGAAGCGCCCGGACCTCATCACGAGGACCCGGTCGCTGATGGAGATGATCTCGGGCAGGTCGCTCGAGACGACGATCACGGCGTGCCCCTCGGAGGCCAGCTGATCGATGAGCTCGTAGATCTCGACCTTGCCGCCGACGTCGACGCCCTTGGTCGGCTCGTCGAAGAGGAAGACGCTCGCTCCGAGCCAGATCCACTTCGCGATCACGATCTTCTGCTGGTTGCCGCCCGAGAACTGGCGGGCGTTGAGGCGGACGTCGGCGGGACGCAGCGACATGCGCCGGCCCATCTCCTCCGCCGTCTCGATCTGCCGCTTCGTGCTGATGAAGGGGCCGAAGCCGTTCAGCTGCCGGTCGGAGGTGAGGGCGACGTTCGCGTAGGCCGGGGTCTGGAGGACGAGGCCCTGGTGCTTGCGGTCCTCGGGGATGAACGCGATGCCGGCGTCGCGGCTGTCGCGCGGCGAGCGGATGCGCAGCGGACGGCCGCCCAGGCGGACGGTCCCCTCGGTGCCGTCGTCGGCGCGGATGAGCGCGCGGAGGAACTCGGTGCGGCCGGAGCCGACGAGGCCGGCGATGCCGACGACCTCGCCGCGGCGGACACTGATCGACTCCGGTCCGACTCCGCTCGGGTGGACGACGCCCGTGGCCTCGAAGTGCACCTCGGCGTCCGGGGCGACCGGGTGGCGCCGCTCGAACGAGAGCAGCTCCCGGCCGACCATCCGCCGCACGATGTCCTCGGACGAGGTCTCGCCGATCGGAGCGTCGTAGGCGGGCCGGCCGTCGCGGAGGACCACGACCGTGTCCGACACGCTCATCACCTCCGGCATCTTGTGCGAGACGTAGATGACGCCGACGCCCCGCCCGTGGGCGATCTCGCGGACCCGGGTGAGGACCCCCTCGACGTTGTGCTCGAGCATGCTCGTCGTCGGCTCGTCGAGCGCGACGATCTTCGCGCCGAAGGCGAACGCCCGGGCGATGGTGAGCGCGTGCCGCTGCGCCGGGCTGAGCCGGCCGACCGGGGTCCTCGCCTCCATCGGGAAGCCCATCAGGTGGACGTCCTTGAGGGCCCGGTCGATGTCGTCCTGGGCGGACGCGCGCTGCTTGCGCGTCCGCCCGAGGAGCAGGTTCTGCATCACCGTGAGCTGGGGCACGATGGCCGGCTCCTGGTGCGCGATGCGGACCCCCTCGGCGAGCGCCTGGCGGGAGGTGTACTCCATCCGCCGGACGCCGTCGATCGTGATCGAGCCGCGGTCCGGACGCAGCGCCCCGCCGAGGATGTTCAGCAGGGTGCTCTTGCCCGCGCCGTTCTCGCCGGCGAGGGTGCGGATCTCGCCGCGGTCGAGCGTGAAGCTCACGCCGTCCAGGGCGCGGACGCCCGGGAACGATTTCGCGATGCCGCGGACCTCGAGCAGATGCTCGGCCATGTTCCGTCTACTTCCTTGTCGAGGAGGTCGTGGGGAGGGAGGAGGTGACGGGTTACGGCATCCCGGTCTCGTACTGCGCGACGTTGGTGCTGTCGATGATGAACGCGGGGACGTCGATCCACGCGGGGACCTTCTTCCCGGCGAGCAGGTACAGCGCGGCGTCCACGCCGGTCGCGCCCTCGGTGGTGGGCAGCTCGCTGACGGTGGCGGTGTAGTCGCCGGCCAGGATCTGCTTCTTGGCCTGCGGGATGCCGTCGGTGCCGACCAGGATCACCTTGCCGGTGAGGCCCTTCGCGTCGATGGCGGCCTGGACGCCGAGCGCCATGCCGTCGTTCTGCGAGTAGAAGGCCGCGATGTCGGGGTTCGCGGTCAGCATCGTGGTCGCGATCTCCTGCGCCTTGGTCTGGTCCCACGAGGCGGTCTGGGAGGCGACGAGCTCGAGGTTCTCGTGCTTCGCGAGGGCGGCGGTGAAGCCGTCTCCGCGGTTGATCGCGTTGGAGGAGCCCGGATCGCCCTCGATCATCGCGACCTTGCCGCCGTCGGGCAGCTTGTCGGCGATGTAGTCGGCGGCGGTCGCGCCGATGGTGGTCGCGTCGGGTCCGACGTAGACGGTGCCGGCCACGCCGCTCTTGGCGTCGTTGAGGACGATCGCGGGGATGCCGTCGGCGAGCGCCGACTCGAAGATCGAGTCGAGGCCGGTGGCCGAGATCGGCGAGGCGAGGATGGCGGAGCAGCCCTGGTTCATGGCGCTCTTGGCCTTGTCGAGCTGCTCGGTGATCGAGGACTCGTCGGTGACGTCGAAGGTCTGGTAGTCGACGCCGAGCTCCTTCGCGCGGTTCTCGAAGCCGTCGCGCTCGTAGCCCCAGAACTCGTTGGAGAGGGTGCGGGTGATGTAGCAGAGCTTCGCGCCGTCCGGCACGGTGGGGGTGCCGAGCGAGGAGGCGACCTCGTCGGCGGGGGTCTGCGCGGAGGCGTCGACGAGCGACACGATGTCGGCGCCGGAGCCGGAGCCGCCGGCGGATCCGCCGCCGTCTCCGTCGGGCGAGGCCGAGCATCCGGCGAGGAGCGTCAGGGAGGCGAGGCCGGCGAGGGCGACGCCGGCGGCGCGGGTGGGGAACGACATGGGAGGGGGGCCTTTCGTCATTGGAAGGTAGGGGGATCAAGGGGAATCGGGGGGGTGGTCCGGGCCGGGCGGAGGGGGGCCGCCCGGCCCGGGGTCGGATCAGGAGGCGAGCAGCGCCTCGGTCTCGCGGCGCAGCTCGAGCGCCTCGGCGAGGGACTCGTCGATGATGACGTCGTCCCAGCCGACCGTCGCGCCCTGCGCGATGTCGTTGCGCAGCTCGACGTGGTGGGCGAGCGCGACGGGGAGGGCGCCGGTGGCGACCGAGTGCTTCGCGGAGACGAGCTTGCCGTAGACGGTGAAGCCGCCCTCGCCGTCGAGGAACTCGCCGGCCTTGAGGTCCTTCTTGGCCGTCGCGACCACGTCGCCGTAGAAGCCCTCGGGGTGGCCGGTCGAGATGCCGCGCAGGGCGGCGTTGGCGATCGACATGTTCAGCTCGAGGCCGACGTAGTGGTACGGGCGGTAGAGCGCCGCGTACTGCTTGGTCGGGTCCGGGTGCCACGGGTACTCGTCGAAGCAGGTCGACACGTAGGGGTTGGTCGCCTTGACGACGACGTAGACGCCCTCCTGGGTGTTGTGCGGGATGAGCGCGCCGTCGCGGGTGACGCTCGACATCACGTCGACGGTGCCCTCGTGGTCGAGCGCTCCGCCGATCGAGCGGGGGCGGCTGATCGTGGCGATCTCCTCGACGTCGCCCGGGGTGAAGGTGAGGCCGGCGTCGGAGGGGACGAGCCCGGCCGCGTTGGCGACGGCGGCCATCTCGATGGCGGCCTTGGTGCCGTCGCGGAACGAGGTGTGCATGTAGGGGTTGAGCTGGCCGGAGTCGGTGAGCTCCTTGCTGAACTCCCAGTTCTCCCAGACGTTGTCGGGGTTCATCTGGTGGTAGTGCTCGAGGTACTTGGCGCCCTTGCCGGCGCAGACGACGTCGAAGCCGCTGGTGCGGGCCCAGTCGACGAGCTCCATGATGAGGGCGGGCTGGTCGCCGTAGGCCATCGAGTAGACGATGCCCGCCTTCTCCGCCCGCTTGGCGAGCGCCGGTCCGGCGAGGGCGTCGGCCTCGACGGTGACCATGATGATGTGCTTGCCGGTCTCGATCGCGCGGAGGGCGTGGTGCACGCCGACGATGGGGTTGCCGGTCGCCTCGACGATGACGTCGATGTCGTGCTCGAAGAGGACGGCCGCGTTGTCGACGATGGTGGTGGTGCGGTTGGCGAGCGCCTCGGGGATGTCGGCGGCCATCGCCTCGGCGGGCCAGTCGACCAGCTCGAAGGCGCCGCGGGCCCGGGCCACGTTCACGTCGGCGATGGCGACCACGTGGACGCCGGGGATGTTGCGCGCCTGCGAGAGGTACATGGTGCCGTAGCGGCCGGCGCCGATCAGCCCGACGCGGATGGGGCGGCCCTCGCGTTCGCGATCGCCGAGGAGTTTGTACAGGTTCACGTTGACCTCTCTGGTCCGGTGGCGCACGGACGCAGAGAGCCGCCGGTGAGGGCGGTGGACGTCGTCGTCGTGCGCAGTCTTCTTCGGAGGAATTCTGCTGACCGGTCGGGGTGGAACCGGTACCAGTTTTGTACCAGCGCCCGTTAGGCTGTGTCAACAGCAGTTCGCATCGCGGCGTTCGACGAGGACCCCGCCGGCCCCCGGGAGGACCCGTGCAGAAAGCTCCGACGATCCGCGACGTCGCCCGCACCGCGGGCGTCTCGGTCTCGGTCGTCTCCCGTGTGCTCAACGACGGCACCGGCCCGGTCGCGGTCGACACGCGGCGCCGCGTGGTCGAGGCGATCGACGAGCTCGGCTTCCGCCCCCGCGCCGCCGCCCGCGAGCTCAGCCAGGGGCAGGCCCTCGCGATCGGCCTGGTCCTGCCCGACCTCACCAACCCGTTCTTCGCCCGCCTCGCCGACAAGGTGGTCTGGGAGGCGCGCGCCCGCGGGGCCCAGGTGCTCCTGGTCACCACGCAGGAGGACTCCCACGTCGAGGGCGAGTCGCTCACGAGCCTGCTCGACCGCTCCGTCGGGGGCGTGATCGCCACCCCCTCCGGGGACAACCTCGAGAAGTGGTCGCGCCTGCGCCGCGCCGGGGTCGACGTGGTCTTCGTCGACCGCACCACGCCCGGGCTCGACGACGTCGACGTCGTGAGCATCGGCAACTCCGCCTCCGCCGCCCGGGCCACCGACCACCTGATCGCGCTCGGCCACACCCGGATCGCGATCCTCTCCGGACCCGCGCACACCTCCACCGGTCAGGCCCGCGTCGCCGGGTACCGCGCCTCCCTCACCTCGGCCGGCCTGCCGCTGGACTCCACGCTCGTGCGCGACGTGCCCTTCCGCGGCGACGTCGGCGGCGAGGCGGTCGCCGCCCTCCTCGCGCTGCCGGAGCCGCCGACCGCGCTCGTCGTCGCCAACACCGCGCAGGTGCGCAGCGCCGTGCACCGGCTCTTCCAGCTCGGCATCCGGATCCCGGAGGCCCTCTCGGTCGTCGTGTTCGACGACAACCCGTGGAGCGAGCTGGTCACCCCGCCGCTCAGCGTCGTCCGCCAGCCGATCGACATGCTCGCCCGTCACAGCGTCGAGCTCGTCCTCGCCCGCATGCAGGGCCGCCTCCCCGAGGCCCCGCAGCACATCGAGGTGCAGGCCGACCTCGTCATCCGCTCCAGCTGCGCCGCACCCCCGCGGCGCTGATCCTCTCCCCCTCCGAAAGGCACGCCATGTCCGATCCCGTCGTCGTCACCGCGATCTTCACTCCCGCCGAGGGGCAGCGCGACGCGCTCGTCGCCGCCCTCTCCACCGCCATCGCGGAGGTGCACGAGGAGGAGGGCTGCGAGCTCTACGCGATCCACGACTCGCCCGACGGCACCATCGTCATGCTGGAGAAGTGGACGAGCGGCGATCTGCTCGACGCGCACGGCGCCGGCGAGCCGGTCGTCCGCCTCAACGCGGCGATCCGCGGACTCGTCGCCCACCCGCCCGTCGTGACGCGGCTCGTCCCGATCCCGGCCGGCACCTCGCAGCAGGGCGAGCTCTAGCACCCGGGGGCGGGGCCGCTCCGGATCCGGATCGCGCGCCTCCCGCCGGAAACGCGCGCGAAACAGCGGAGGCCTACGGTCGGGAGCGACCCCGCCGCCCCGGCCGCTCCCTGGAGGATCCGCATGCCCCGCCCCGCCTTCCCCGCCCCGCCCAGCGCCGAGCTGCACATCCACCTCGAGGGCACGATCGAGCCCGAGCACATCGTCGAGATGGCGCGCCGCAACGGGGTCGCCCTGCCCACCGAGGATCTCGACGCCCTCCGCGCGCGGTACTCCTTCACCGACCTCGCGTCGTTCCTGGAGCTGCACTACTCGAACCTCACCGTGCTGAAGACGGAGCGGGACTTCTTCGAGCTCGCGACCGGCTACCTCGACCGGGCGCAGAAGGCGAACGTCCGCCGCGCCGAGATCTTCTTCGACCCGCAGACGCACCTCGGCAACGGCGTCGCGCTCGACACCGTGATGAGCGGGATCACCCGTGCGCTCGGTCGGAGCGAGGAGACCCACGGGATCTCGACGGACCTGATCATGTGCTTCCTCCGCGACCTGGGCGCCGACGCGGCCGACGAGATGCTGACGGCGATCCTCCCCTGGCGCGAGCACATCATCGGCGTCGGGCTCGACTCGAACGAGGTGGGCTTCGGCCCGGAGCTGTTCGTCGACGTCTACGCGCGCGCCGCGGCGGAGGGACTGCGCCTGGTCGCGCACGCCGGCGAGGAGGGCGGGCCGGAGACGGTCGCGGCCACCGTCGAGCTGCTGAAGGTCGAGCGGATCGACCACGGGATCCGCGCGATGGAGGACCCGGAGGTCGTCGCGATGCTCCGCGAGCGCCGCATCCCGGTGACGGTGTGCCCGCTGTCGAACGTGGCCCTGCGCGCTGTGGACACGATGGCCGACCACCCGCTGCCCGCGATGCTCCGCGAGGGACTCGTCGTGACGGTCTCGAGCGACGACCCGCCCTACTTCGGCGGCTACGTGGATGAGAACTACCGCGCCCTGGTCGAGGAGCTGGGGATGGACGACGCGCAGCTCGAGCAGCTGGCGCTCAACTCCTTCGACGCGGCGTTCATCACGGAGGAGGACCGCGAGCGCTGGCAGGCGGAGGTGCGCGAGCACTTCGCGCGGTGAGCACGCCACTGCCCGGAGAACGATCGTTCCCACCCCGTCTCCGGGCACTGCGCTCTCGTTCCGCGGGCGCACGCCTCCGCGCCCGCCCTACGCTGGCCGGATGACCCGATCCGACGGCACGCGATGAGCTGGGTGCTCCTCACCGGCGCGATCCTCACCGAGGTGACGGCGTCGCTCGCCCTCCAGGCCGCCATCGAGTCGCCGGGCTGGTACGCCCTCGTGGTGGCGGGCTACCTGGCGGCGTTCGTCCTCCTCAGCCGGGTGCTCAGGGCCGGCATGCCGATCGGAGTCGCCTACGGCGTGTGGGGCGCGTGCGGCGTCGCGCTGACGGCGGTCCTCGCGGCCGTGCTCTTCGTGCAGCCTCTGACGGGCGTGATGACGGTCGGGCTGGTGCTGATCATCGCAGGCGTGCTGATGGTCGAGATCGGCTCGCAGCGAGCGCAGGCCGCGCGCCGGGCGGCGCACTGATGGCCTGGCTGCTGCTCTCGGGCGCGATCCTCACCGAGGTCGCCGCGACGATGAGCCTCAAGCCCGCGACGGACGGCCGGAAGCGCTGGTACGTCGTGGTCGGAGTCGGCTACGTCGTCGCGTTCTCGCTGCTGGCCGGGGCGCTCGCCCAGGGCATGCCGATCGGGGTCGCCTACGGGATCTGGGCGGCGGTCGGAGTCGCGCTGACCGCGGTGCTCGGGCGCTGGCTGTTCCAGGACCCGCTGACCTGGACGATGCTCGGCGGGATCGGCCTGATCATCGCCGGCGTGCTGCTGGTGGAGCTCGGGCACTGACCTGCCGGCGGTCGCGGCGGCGGGAGCGCCTCCCGGTCAGCGGTTGTCGCGGCGGTAGCGCGCCTGCCGGCCGGCGATGTGGAGGCCGAACCCGGTGACCGCGACGGCGAACGCCACGAGCACGCCGACGAACGCGATCTCGTCGCCTGCTCCGACCGCCACGGCCGCGACGGCGAGCCCGATCAGCGCGAAGGCGATCACCACGGCTCCGACGCTCTCGAGAGGGCTCCACGCGGTCATCGCTCCAGCGTGCGCGCAGAGTCGCGCGCGGGCAAGGGGCGGCGGGCGAACAGGGCACGACGTCCCGACGACGTCCGATCGTGCTCGACATCCGTCGCGCAGGAGTCGGAGCGCGTCCTAGACTCGCCTCGCGGTGCCGCCGCCTGATCACGCTCACCGATGGAGGTGCACGGTCGTCTCCGCGTCCGGATCGCTGCCCCTCTGGGCAGGCGCGCTCGCCCTGCGCCGCTGGCGCACCTCGTCGGGCCTGCTCGCTCTGGTGCTGGCCGTCGCCGTGGTCGCGGGCTCCGTGCTCTGCGGCGCCCTCCTCCTGGTGCGCTCGGCCGAGCAGAGCGGAGTGAGCGGAGCGCTCAGCGCTCTCCCGCCCGACCGCGTCGACGTGACGGTCCGCGTCCTCGAGCCCTCCAGCCCCATGGCCGGGTCGCGGGCGGACGTCGACGCCGCCACCCGCGCCGGCTACGGACCCGGCGTCTCCTTCACGAGCACCGGCTGGGCCACCTCCGACTGGGCGACCACGCCGGACGGCGTCTACTCCTTCCTCGCCGAGCTCGACGACCCCGGCGCCGAGGCCGAGCTGGTCGCGGGCTCCTGGCCCACCGCCGCCCCCGGCGTCGCGCTGCCCGAGAGCGCCGCGCGCTCGCTCGGCCTGACCGTCGGCGGCACTCTGGTGCTCGGCGGATCCGGGTTCCAAATCGACGCGGTGTACCGGGCCGGAGCGGGCACCTTCTGGGAGAACGACCCGCTGCTCGCGCAGGGCGACGCCGAGGGGTTCCCCGAGCCGGACCGCTCCTTCTACTCGCCGGTCCACGCCGTGGGTCCGCTGCTCGCCGCTCCGGGCGGAGTCGACGCGTCGGGGATCGCCCCGGCGCAGCTGCTCGCCGTCGAGCGGCCCTCCTTCGCGCAGACGGGGGCCGACGGACTGACCGCTCTGCGCTCGGCCGCCGGAGACGCCGAGACCGCGATCGCGCTGGCGGCCGCGCCGCCGGGTGGCACGCTCTTCGTGGACACCGGGCTTCCGACCGCGCTCTACGACGTCGCGGCCGGGCTCGCGACCACCCGCGCGGCGGCGCTCGTCGTCGCCCTGCTGCTCGTGGTCGTGCTGGCGGCCTCGGCCTCGGCCGTCACGCGCCTCCTCGCCGAGTCGCGGGCGGAGGAGCTGGAGCGGCTGCGCGAGCGGGGAGCGACCGGGCTCCAGCGCCTGGGCACCGTCGCGGTCGACGCTCTCGCGGTGGCGGTGGCGATCGCAGCGGCGAGCCCGTGGGGCGGCGTGCTGCTGCACGCCCTGGTCGCCTCCGCGCCCCCGCTCGACGCCGCCGGGCTGCCGCGCTGGGTGCTGCCGGACGCCCCGGTCGTGCTCTGCGCCGTCGCGGTGGCGGCCGTCGTGGGCCTGCTCCTGCTGCGGCCCGCCGGCCGGGACGCAGTCCGGCCGCCCCTCGCGGCGGCGGGCCAGGCGGTCGTCGTCGTCGTCGCCGCGCTGCTGGTCTGGCGAGCGGCCGGCCCTGTCGGCAGCGGCGACCTCCTCCTCGCGCTCACCCCCACCGTCCTGCTGAGCGGGCTCGCGATCGTCGGGGCGCGGCTGGCGGATGCGTGCGCCCGGCCGGTCGCGGCCCTCGCCGTCCGCTCCCGCGGCGCGGTCGCTCCCCTGGCCGGCTGGTTCGCGGCCCGCGGCTCCGGCCGCTCCTCGGGCGTCGTGCTGGTGGCACTCACGGTCGGCGCCTCGGTGATCGCGCTCGGCACCAGCGCGACCGGGCAGGAGGCGGTCCGCGAGGAGGCGGCCGTCGCCGTGGGGGCCCCCGCCCGCCTGGACGAGTCGACGACGGCGTCTCCGGTGCTCCGCCGCCAGAGCCTGGTGGCGAAGAAGCTGCAGGAGGGCGTCGAAGCGGAGGCGCCCGGCTCCGCGGCTCAGCTGCTCGCGCTCGACGCCACCGCCCGCGGCCTGCTCGCGCACAGCCCCGACGAGCAGGTCCGCACCTCGGGCAGTGCTCTGGAGGAGGCGCTGCCGGCGAGCGACCTCGACGAGACCGGTCCGCTCCTCCCCCGCGGAACCGCCGCCCTGCAGGCCCGGGCCGTCGTGACGGGTCCGGACGGGCTCCAGGTCGCGCTCACCGCGATCCTCGCCGACGCGCGGGGAGCGCTGACTCCGGTGCCGCTGGGCGCGCTGACCGCCCCCGCCGAGCCTGCGGCAGTGACCTCGAGCGCCCTCGACTCCTCCGGCGATCTGAGGCTGGTCGGCGTGACCGCGACCCTCAGCGGCGCCGAGACGGAGGGCGCCGTCGGCGTCGACGTCGTTCTCGACGAGTGGTCCGCGCAGGGAGCCGACGGCAGCGCCGCTCCCGTCGCGCTCACGGACGCCGCGACCTGGGCGGGCTCCGTGCAGGGCGACGTCTCGCTGCCGCCCGAGGTCGAGGTGGGAGCGGACGCTCTGCGGATCACGGTCGGCGCCCAGCTCTTCCCGCCCCCGCTGACCTACGGGGCCGTGGGCTGGAACGCCGGCGCTCCGATCGGCGCCGTCCTCCCGGCGCCCCTCGCGGACGACCTCGACGTGATCCCCGGCGCAGACCTCACCGCCTTCGTCGCAGGAACGCCCGTCGTGCTGCGGGTCGCGGGCGAGACCGCCGGAGTGCCCGGAGCGGCGACCGGCGACGACCTCGACGCGCTCGCCGCCGGCCTCCCCTCCACCTCGCGCGCGGAGTCGACGATCGTCGTCGACGCCAGGGCCCTCGCCCACCGGCTGCTCGAGGCCCGCGCCTCGGGCGCCTTCGCCGACGAGTACTGGAGCGAGGCCGACGATCGGGTCCCCGCGGACGCCGTGTCCCCCGGGTCCCTCGCCGAGCGCATGCTCGCGGCTCCTCTGCGCGCCGAGATCCCTGCGACCGCCGCGGTCGTCGTCTGGGCGAGCCTCCTGCTCGCGCTCGCGGGCTTCGGCGCGCGAGCCGCCGCCGTGGGCCGGGCGAGGAGGCTCGAGGCCGCCCAGCTGCGGGCGGTCGGCCTCTCGCGCCGCGGCGTGCTCGCCGTGCTCACGGCCGACGCGATCGCCTCGGCTCTCGCAGGAGCGGTCACGGGCCTGCTCGCCGGCTGCGCGGTCCTCGCCTTGGTGGGAACGCGGATCGCGGGCGCCGGACGCGCAGACGCGGTCACCCTGATCATCCCGTGGCAGGCGCTCGCCCTCGTGCCCATCGGCCTGCTCCTCGCGCTCGGGGCCGTCTCCCTCGCCCTCGCGCTCGCGCAGCGGCGGCTCCCGCTGCCCGACCTCCTCCGGGCGGGGGCGGACGGATGAGCGGAGTCGTGGCCGCGGCCTTCCTCGTCCTGCGCCGCGCGCGCCGCGACCTGCTCGCCCTGCTCGGCGTGCTCGTCCTCACCGCCGTCACGGCCGCGCTCGCACTCGCCGTGCCCGTGCAGATCGACACCACCCTCGACCGCGCCGCCGCGGAGGCCGTGGACGCGGCCGGGACGGACGCCGACCTGCTGCTGCGCTCCTCCGTCGCCGACCCCGCGGGCTACGCCACCACCACCGCCCGCCGCCTCCTCGACTACGCGGCCGAGGTCCCCGAGCGGCTGCCCGCAGCCCTGACCGCCGTGGCATCGGGGATCCACGTCGGGATCCTCGGGCCCGAGCTGTCCGCCACGGCCCCGCTCGGCGGAGTGCAGGTCCGGCTCGGCGTCCTCGATCCGGCGGAGTCGGACGCGCTCCGCGTCGTCTCCGGGGCGCTGCCGGCGGACGACGCGGGCGAGGGCCCGGCGGACGTGGCCGTCTCCTCCGCCACCGCCGCCGCGACCGGCCTCGAGGTCGGCGACCTGCTGACCGTCGCTCAGGGCCCGGTCCTCCGCGTCGCGGGCGTCGTCGAGGCCGCCGATCCGGTCGGCGCGGCCTGGACCGATCTGCCCGGACTCTGGCAGCCCGCCTCCTCGTCCTCACGGGGAGGGGCCGCCCGGCCCGCGGTCACCGTGCTCACCGGAGCCGACACCCTCGACCGAGTGGGCCCGCTCCTGCCCGAGGCCGCGCTCGGCACCGTGCGGGTGGGTCTGGACCCGGCCCGCTTCGACCTCGAGCGCGAGCGGAGCGCCGGCCTCGCGATCGACGCCCTCGAGACCTCGACCGCGGACATCACCGAGGGTGCACCCCTGTCGGTCACCGCGCTGTCGGGCTACGAGGAGGCGCTCGACGCTTTCCCCACGGCCGTGTCCGCCGCGACGGCGCAGCTCTCGACCCTGGCCGCGGGGCTCCTGGGCGTCGCGGTGCTGGTCGCGGTGCTCGCGAGCACGGCCCTGGCGGCGCGGCGACGGGCCGAGATCGGGCTGCTCCGCTCTCACGGCGCGACCCTCGGCCTGATCGGTGCGCACGCCGCCGCCGAGTCGCTGCTCGTGACCGCCCTCGGCTGCGCTCTCGCCGCGCTGATCGTGCCACCGCACTCCCCCGTCCTCCTGATCGCCGCCGCGACGGTCCTCGTCGTCTCGCCCGTGGTCGCGACGCTCCGGCCTCTGCAGCGGCCCCTGCCCGCCCCGCGGCGGCGCGCTGTGCGGCTCGCGGCGGTCGGCGTGCTGTCCGTCGCCGCACTGACGGCGGTCCTGGCGCTCCGCGGCGGGTCCGGCGCGTCCGGCGTCGATCCGCTGGCCCTCGTCGCCCCGGTGCTCACGGCGGCGGTGGTCGCTCTCGCGCTCTCGCCCGTCTCTGCGCTCGCTGCCGCGCCGCTCGTCCGGCTCGCTCGCCGCAGCCGCGGGCCGGCGGCTCTGCTGGCCGGATCGAGCGCTCAGGAGGGGACCTCGCGGCTGGCGCTGGTCGCGGTCGTCCTCGCGGCGAGCGCCGCCGTGGCCTCGACGGTGCTGCTGCAGACGGTCGCGTCGGGGCAGGAGTCGGCCTCGTGGCGGGCGGTCGGCGCTGATCTGCGGATCGATGCCGCAGCCGACGGGCCCGCTCTGGCCGTCGAGCTCGCCGCCGCGGGCGACACCGCCGCCGCGCTCTCGAGGATCGACGGGGTCCAGGCCGAGGGACCGACGAGCCAGGTCACGGCGACGGTCCTCGGCGTCGACTCCGACTACGCACGACTGCTCGCGGCCCTGCCGCCCGAGGCACTGCCGAGCTCCGACCCGCCCGCGGTCCCGCCGAGCAGCGAGCCGGTTGCCGGCGGTCCCCTCCCGGTGCTGGTCGATCGCCGCCTGGCGAGCACCGTCAGGGACGGGACCTTCGTGCTCGACATCGACGGCGTGCGGATCGACGCGAGGGTCGCAGGCCCGCCGATCCCCCGAGCGGAGTGGGTGGGCCGCCCCGTCGCCGTCGTCGACCGCGCTCTGCTGGCGGAGGCGCTCGGCGCCGAGCCCGCAGCCGGCACGGTGCTCGCCGTCGGGCCGGTCGCGCGGGCCGACGGCGCGGTCCTGCGCTCGTCCGTCCTCGCGGAGAGCCGCGACGGCGCTCTGGTGTCCGGGGTCCGCGACGCGACCGTGCAGTCGCTCCTCGCCACCGGCGCTCTCGCGGTGCTGGCCGTCCTGGCGACCACCGTGCTCGGTGCGCGCCGGCGCGGGGGCACCCTCGCGCTCCTCCGCGCCCTCGGCCTCCCCGACCGCGCGGGACTGCCGCTCGCTGCCGGCGAGCTCGTGCCCCTGGTGCTGTGCGGCGTGGTCGGCGGGACGCTGGCCGCTGCCGTCGTCCTCGCCGCCGCCTGGCCGGCCTTCGGAGTGGACACCCTCGTCGGCGGACCTGCCGCGGTCTCCGTCCCCCTCCTGCTCCCGCTCGGTGTGCTCGCCGCAGCGGCCGCCGCCCTCGCGCTGGCCCTCGCGGTCGACGTGCCGCTCTCCCGCCGTGTCCGCACGGCCGACATCCTGCGTTCCGGGGAGGAAGCATGACTCTCACCAGCGCTCTCGCGCAGACCACGACCGGCGACTTCGGAGCGGAGTCGCTCATCGCCTGCGACAGCCTCGTCCGCGTCTTCCGCGCCGGCGGAGTCGAGGTCCAGGCCCTGCAGGGACTGGACCTGCTCGTCGACGAGGGGGACGTGCTCGCGATCGTCGGCGCCTCCGGATCGGGCAAGTCGACCCTGCTCGGGATCCTGTCCGGACTGGACGCCCCGACCGCCGGCCGCGCCCGCCTCGCCGGACACGACCTGACCGCGCTGCGCGGAGCCGAGCTCGTGCGGTACCGGCGCTCGACGGTCGGATTCGTGCGCCAGCAGTCGTCCCGCAACCTGCTGCCCGCCCTCACCGCCGCCGAGAACGTCGCCCTGCCGCTCGCGCTCGCCGGCCGCGGACGGCGGGAGCGGGCGGCCCGGGCGCACGAGCTGCTCGGCATGCTCGGCCTGGGCGAGCACGCGGACCGTCGACCCGCCCAGCTCTCGGGCGGGGAGCAGCAGCGGGTCTCGATCGCGGTCGCGCTCGCCGGAGCGCCGCGGGTGCTGCTCGCCGACGAGCCGACCGGACAGCTCGACGGCCGCACCGGCGACGAGGTGTTCGCGGCCCTGCGGGCGGTCAACGAGGCGCTGGGCTGCACGATCGTGATCGTCACCCACGACGCCGCGGTGGCGGGGCAGGTCCGGCGGACGGTCGCCATCCGCGACGGCCGCATCTCCTCCGAGACCCTCCGGAGGGAGGAGCTCGACGGCAGCGGAGCCGCCACCCTGTCGGAGGAGGAGTTCGCCGTCCTCGACCGCGTCGGCCGCCTGCAGCTGCCCGCCGAGTACCGGCGTGCGCTCGAGCTGAACCACCGGGTGCGGCTGACGCTCGAGAGCGATCACGTCGGGGTGTGGCCGCAGCGCGCGGCGGGCGGACGCGAGGAGCCCGCTCCCGATCCCGGCGGCACCGCACCGGCCGGGGGTGCCCGATGACCGACGTGCTCGTCGTCGACGGCCTCACCCGCCGCTTCCGCACCCCGGCGGGGGACGTGACCGCCCTGCACGACGTGTCCTTCCGCGTCCCCCGCGGCGAGATCGTCGCCCTCTCCGGCCGGTCCGGCTCCGGCAAGACGACGCTCCTGAACTGCGTCAGCGGCCTCGACGTCCCCACCGCCGGCAGCGTGCTGCTCGACGGCGAGCCGGTCACCGGCCTCGACGAGGCGGCGCGCACCCGACTGCGGCGCGACTCGATCGCCTTCGTGTTCCAGACCTTCGGACTCCTGCCGCACCTCACGATCGCCGAGAACGTCGGCCTCCCCCTCCGCCTGCGCCGCGAGGAGCCGGGGGCGCGGGAGGACCGCGTCGCCCACCTCCTCGATCTGGTCGGCCTGGCCGGACGCGGGCGCTCCCGCCCGGGCGAGCTCTCGGGCGGGCAGCAGCAGCGCGTGGCTCTCGCGCGCGCCCTCGCCGGCTCTCCGCGCCTGCTGATCGCCGACGAGCCGACCGGCCAGCTCGACGCCGCGACCGGAGCGGCCGTCATGGATCTGCTGCGCACCGTCGTGCAGACCGAATCGGCGACCGCGCTCATCGCCACCCACGACCTCTCGGTGCAGGCGTCGGCCGACCGGGTGCTGCGGATCGCGGAGGGCACGCTCGTCCGGGGCCGCCATGCGGCCTGAGCCCGCTCCGTCCGTCCCCGCCGGAACGCCCCCGCCCGTTCGCCCC
>NZ_PSVE01000027.1:0-55223 GCF_002931775.1 Rathayibacter sp. AY1F4 | reverse complement strand
AGCGCGCCGTCGCCCAGGGCGCCCTCGGCATGGCCGCCGACCTCATCGGCTACGGGGTGCAGGACTGGGGCTTCGCCGTCGAGTCCGCCGAGCCGCCCGAGCTGCCGCCACCGCCCGCGCCGCCGCTCGAGGAGCTCGACGAGGATCCGACGTAGCTCGACGTCGACGACGAGAACGAGGACACGCTGCCGGCGAAGGCCGCCCCGTGGAAGCCGTTCGGTCCGGAGTACCAGACCGGCTCCTCGCCGGTGCGCTCGTAGGCCGACGCGAGCTCCGCCGACCACTCCTTCTCGAGACCGAAGAGCACGGCCCACGGCAGCAGGCGCTCCGTCACCTCGACCACCTCGACCGGTCCGACCGTGCGCCGGTCCGCCCCGCGGGGCGACTGCAGCATCGCGATCCGGTCGGCCTCGGCCAGGCGGATGTACAGCTCGAGCCCGCGCAGATGGTCGCGCAGCTCCGCGCCCGCGGCCGTCAGCGGCACCCTCGAGACCAGGATCGTCCCGACGACGGCCGCGACGATCGCGACCAGCATCAGCACGAGCGGGAGCGCTCCGCCGAAGGAGCCGGTCATCAGGAGGATCGCGCCCAGGAAGGCGGCCATGACACCCAGCAGCAGCGGGACGATCACGAGCACGCTGCCGCCGATCGTCCCGGCCTTCTTCAGTCCCGCCTCGGTCACCCGGTTGCCCAGCGCGGTCCGGAACTGTCCGACGGCCTTGCCGAACTCCTTGTCCTTGCCGGAGAGCTCACGCACCGTCCCCGGCACCCGGCCGAGGGCGATGTCGAGGAACTCGCGGTCGTCGGAGGCGAGGGGCCGCGGGCGTCCCGCGCGTCGCGTCGGCGTCGTGGCGGGGTCGAGCACCCGCACGGCGTACTCCTGCTTCCGCCCCTCCCCCGTCTCCTCGATGCGCACGAGACCGCGGACGGCGGCGTCCAGGAGTCCGGCCGCAGGGGCCTTCGACGTCTTCCGCAGCAGCGCGGCGGAGAGGAACAGCCCTTCCGCGGGCGGGTCGTATTCGGCGACGACGGTCGGGCGGCCGGGAGCGTCGCGGAGCACGGTCCGGCGGCGGTGCACGGCGAGCGCGAGGCCGATCAGGACCGCGGCGAGGCCGCCCAACTGCACCCAGGACCAGCCGGAGGCGAGGTAGCGGTCGTCGCGCGGCGTGAAGGTCCCGGGAGCGAAGCCGATCGCCACGGTCACGTTCTCCCCCGGAGCCAGCGACTCCCCCGATGCCGTGACGACCGCGCCGTCGCGGCCGATCGGACAGGGCGTCGTCGAGCCCTCCGGTCCCCGGTAGCAGCTGACGGTCCCCGTCGCGGCGGAGGCCAGCGACCCGGCGAGCTCGACGCGCACGTCGTAGCGGTCGAAGGACTGGCGCCAGCCCGTGCCGTTGACGTCCCAGTAGAACTCGTCCTCGCCGCTGCGCGTGCCGGATCCAGGCAGGGTCGTGTTGTGCTGCGTGTAGGTGAAGACGTAGGTCTGACTGCCGCTGACGAACTCGTCCGCCGCGCTGGTGACCAGGAGGAAGCCGTCCTCGCGCTCGGCGTCGACCGGCCGCGCCTCCCCGTCGCCGTCGGTGACGGACACCAGGTCGACGTCGGTCGGGTGCCCCTCGTAGTCGAGCGGGATCGCGCGCTGCATGCCGCGGTTCTGCGACGGCGGGAACTCGGCGACGAAGGTCTCGACGGTGGTCAACGTCGAGCGGCCCTCCTCGTCGCGGTCGAGACGGAAGTCGGCCGAGTACTCCGAGAACCGGAAGCCGTCCACGTCCGCGCGCACGACACCCGCGACGGGCTGCGGAGCCGCCACGGCCTGCGCCGCCGCTCCGCCGACCAGCAGCGGGACCGCGAGGGCCGCAGCCGCCGCTCGCCGCGCGACCACCCCCGCCCGGCCGGTCGAGGCGGACAGGATCGTGCCGAGCAGCCCCCACATGCCTGCGATGCTACGCGCCGACGCACGCCCGGCACGTCCCCCGGGCGGACTACTGGAGCAGGAACTGCGTGGGCGAGCCCGAGGGGATGCCGGCGACCGACACCGACAGATTGTAGGCGGCGCCGCCCGCCTCGACCGCCTCGCGTCCGCCGGAGCAGGTGTCGGCGGAGGAGCGGGTGCGGTCCCACGTGAGCGCGCTGCCCATCACCGAGCGGCCCGCCTGGAGGAGCACCGGCAGATCGGCCGCGCCGGTCTGGCAGTCGGTCGAGGTCCAGATCTGCTCGGAGCCGCTCGTGATCGTGAAGACCTGCTTGCTCGTGCCCGCGTCGATCACGCAGTCGGTGCTCGAGATGTTGGCCAGCGAGAGCGAGAGCTGCGGATCCTCGCCGGGCGCGTAGCTCGTGGCGTCCGTGACCGCGGTGACGGCGACGGAGTCGGCCGAGCAGGCGGGTGCGGCGCCGGGCGTCGCACCGGGCGAGGTGGTCGGGTAGAGCGTCGGCAGCACGACGGTCGGCGTGGGGCTCGACGCGGCGTCGGAGCCGGTCATCCGCGGGAGCAGCGACAGCACCACCGCCAGGCCCGCGACGATGACGACCAGCGCGAGCAGCACTCCGGCGCGGCGTCGCCGGTAGACCCGGGAGGGCAGGCGGCGGGGCGGCGGAGTCACCGGGACAGGCTACGACGTGGCGGCGGTCAGAGCGTCTTCAGCATGCGGGTGTTGCCGAGCGTGTTCGGCTTCACCCGGGCGAGGTCGAGGAACTCGGCGACTCCCTCGTCGGGAGAGCGGAGCAGCTCGGCGTAGACCTCGGGGTCGACGACCTTCTCGCCGATCGGCTCGAAGCCGTGGCGGGCGAAGAAGTCGACCTCGAAGGTGAGGCAGAACAGGCGCTTCAGGCCGAGCTCGCGCGCGTCGTTCTCGAGGCGCTCCAGGATGTGGTGGCCCACACCCCTCCCGAGCCAGTCCTGCGCGACCGCGAGGGTGCGCACCTCCGCGATGTCGTCCCACATCACATGCAGCGCACCGCAGCCGATCGCCGTCCCGTGGCCGTCCTCGGCGATGCGGAACTCCTGCACGGCGCCGTAGAGCACCACGCGGTCCTTGCCCAGGAGGATGCGCTCGTTCACGAGCGGCTCGCTGAGCTCCTGGATGAAGGGGACATCGCTCGTGCGCGCGCGGCGCACCGGGTACTTCCAATCGGCCATTCGACAAGCCTAGGCCGCACCGGGCGCGGGATCCTGCGAGCAGGCGCCCACCCCCGGACGACGACGTGCCCGGCCCCTCGCGAGAGGGGACGGGCACGGGGTCGTTCGGCAGCCTGCTACGACATCAGGTCGGGCGTCGCCGGGCCGGCCGTGGCCGCTCCGGTGGACGCGCCGGCGCTGATCGAGATCAGGCGCGGGGTCGTGGTGAAGACGAACTTGTTGTCGGCGAAGTCCACGTGGATGTGGTCTCCGGCGCCGAGCTCGCCGTGCAGGATCCGCTCGGACAGCTGGTCCTCGATCTCGCGCTGGATCGCGCGGCGCAGGGGGCGCGCACCGAGGGCCGGGTCGAACCCGACCTCGATCAGGCGCTCCTTGGCCGGCTGCGTCAGCTCCACCGTCATGTCGCGGTCGAGCAGGCGGTCGCCCAGGCGCTTGATGAAGAGGTCGACGATCTGGAGCAGCTCGGGCTTCGACAGCTGCGGGAAGACGATGACGTCGTCCACGCGGTTGAGGAACTCGGGCTTGAAGTGCTTCTTGAGCTCCTCGTTGACCTTGCCGCGCATGCGGTCGTAGCCGGTGGCGTTGTCGCCCTCGATCTGGAACCCGACGGGACCACCGGCGATGTCACGAGCACCGAGGTTGGTGGTCATGATGATGACGGTGTTCTTGAAGTCGACGACACGGCCCTGGCCGTCGGTCAGTCGACCCTCCTCCAGGATCTGGAGGAGCGAGTTGAAGATGTCCGGGTGCGCCTTCTCGATCTCGTCGAAGAGGACCACGCTGAACGGCTTGCGGCGCACCTTCTCGGTGAGCTGGCCGCCCTCCTCGAAGCCGACGAACCCGGGAGGGGCGCCGAACAGCCGCGAGACGGTGTGCTTCTCGCCGTACTCCGACATGTCAAGCGAGATCATCGCGTTCTCGTCGTCGAAGAGGAACTCGGCGAGCGCCTTGGCCAGCTCGGTCTTCCCGACGCCCGTGGGGCCGGCGAAGATGAACGAGCCCGAGGGGCGCTTGGGGTCCTTGAGGCCCGCGCGGGTGCGGCGGATCGTCCGCGAGAGGGCCGCGATGGCCTCCTCCTGGCCGATGACGCGCTGGTGCAGGGCCTTCTCCATGAAGACGAGCCGCGAGGACTCCTCCTCGGTGAGCTTGAAGACCGGGATGCCCGTCGCCTGGGCGAGGACCTCGGCGATCAGGCCCTCGTCGACCACGCCGGTGGCCTTGACGTCGCCCGACTTCCACTGCTTCTCGAGGCGCAGGCGCTCACCGAGCAGCTGCTTCTCCTCGTCGCGGAGCGACGCGGCCTTCTCGAAGTCCTGGTCCTCGATCGCGGCCTCCTTGGCGGAGCGGACCACGGCGATGCGGTCGTCGAAGTCGCGCAGCTCCGGCGGCGCCGAGAGGATCGAGAGGCGCAGGCGTGCGCCGGCCTCGTCGATCAGGTCGATCGCCTTGTCGGGGAGGAAGCGGTCGCTGATGTAGCGGTCGGCCAGATTGGCCGCCGAGACGATCGCGCCGTCGGTGATCGACACCTTGTGGTGCGCCTCGTAGCGGTCGCGCAGCCCCTTGAGGATGTTGATCGTGTGGGGCAGCGACGGCTCCGCGACCTGGATCGGCTGGAAGCGGCGCTCGAGAGCGGCGTCCTTCTCGAAGTGCTTGCGGTACTCGTCGAGCGTGGTCGCGCCGATGGTCTGCAGCTCGCCGCGGGCGAGCAGCGGCTTGAGGATCGAGGCGGCGTCGATCGCGCCCTCAGCGGCCCCTGCGCCGACGAGGGTGTGGATCTCGTCGATGAAGGTGATGATGTCGCCGCGGGTGCGGATCTCCTTCGTGACCTTCTTCAGGCGCTCCTCGAAGTCTCCGCGGTAGCGGGATCCGGCGATGAGCGAGCCGAGGTCGAGCGTGTAGAGCTGCTTGTCCTTCAGCGTCTCGGGCACGTCGCCGCGCACGATCGCCTGGGCGAGGCCCTCGACGACGGCGGTCTTGCCGACGCCGGGCTCGCCGATCAGGACGGGGTTGTTCTTGGAGCGGCGGGAGAGGATCTGCATGACCCGCTCGATCTCCTTCTCGCGCCCGATGACCGGGTCGAGCTTGTTGTCGCGCGCTGCCTGGGTGAGGTTGCGGCCGAACTGGTCGAGGATCTGCGATCCCCCCTGAGGCTGCTGCTGCTCACCGCCCACGGCGACCTGCTCCTTGCCCTGGTAGCCGGAGAGCAGCTGGATGACCTGCTGGCGCACGCGGTTCAGGTCGGCACCGAGCTTGACCAGCACCTGAGCGGCGACGCCCTCGCCCTCGCGGATGAGGCCGAGCAGGATGTGCTCGGTCCCGATGTAGTTGTGGCCGAGCTGCAGCGCTTCGCGCAGGGACAGCTCGAGGACCTTCTTCGCCCGAGGCGTGAAGGGGATGTGGCCGGTCGGCTGCTGCTGCCCCTGGCCGATGATGTCCTGCACCTGCTCGCGCACAGCGTCGAGCGAGATCCCGAGGGACTCGAGCGCCTTGGCGGCCACTCCCTCGCCCTCGTGGATCAGGCCGAGCAGGATGTGCTCCGTGCCGATGTAGTTGTGATTGAGCATCTTGGCCTCTTCCTGGGCCAGGACGACGACGCGCCGCGCGCGATCGGTGAATCTCTCGAACATGCTGTCACTCCCTACAGAACCCGCAGGGGTGGGCTCCGATACGTCGACTGTAACCAGCGCTCCCCCCGGTGAGCAGGCCTGTTCGCCCTGGGCGTGCACGCGATCCGGGAGGGGTGCGGGCGGCGGTCCGGTCCACCGGTCCATGCGAAGGCATACACTTCCCGCATGAGCAACCTGGAGGAGCATCCCGACGAGCTCCCCGTCGCCGCGGAGCCGGTCCCTCGCGAGTCCGGCGCGGTCGAGATCCTGGAGGCGCGACTCGTCCCGCTCGGCGGTCCGCGCGCGATCGAGGTGCGCCGCACCCTCCCCCAGCGCTCGCGCTCGACGATCGGCGCATGGTGCTTCGCCGACCACTACGGCCCGGTGCGGCTCGGCGAGGAGGCCGGGATGGACGTCCCGCCGCACCCGCACACCGGCCTGCAGACCGTGAGCTGGCTCTTCGAGGGCGAGATCGAGCACCGCGACAGCGTCGGCAGCCTCGCCGTGGTGCGCCCGGGCGAGCTCAACCTGATGACGGCCGGACGCGGCATCTCGCACTCGGAGGTCTCGACCGGGGGCGCGCCCGTCCTGCACGGGGTGCAGCTCTGGGTCGCGCTGCCCGAGGAGGCGCGGCTCGTCGATCCGTTCTTCGAGCACCACCGCGGCGTGCCCGTGGAGCTGCCCGGCGCGCTGGTGCGCGTCTTCGTCGGAGTGATGCTGGGCGCGTCGGTGCCCGCGAGCACCTTCACTCCGCTGGTCGCCGCGCAGATCGACCTCGAGCCGGGTGCCCGGGTCGAGCTGCCGGTCGAGGAGTCGTGGGAGTACGGCGTGCTCGTCGACGCCGGCCCGGTGGCGGTCGAGGGCGTGGACGTCCCGCGCTCGGACCTCGCCTACCTGGCACCCGGCCGCTCGCACCTGGTGCTGACCGCCGGGGACGTGGGCGCCCGCGTGGTGCTGCTCGGCGGCGAGCCGTTCGCCGAGGAGCTGGTGATGTGGTGGAACTTCGTCGGCCGCAGCCACGACGACGTGGCGGCCGCCCGCGAGCGCTGGCAGTCCGACGTGATCGCCGGGGCGGATCCCGCGGGACCGTTCGGCACCGTCGACGGGTACGGCGGACGCGCGCTCCCCGCGCCCGTGCTGCCGACCGTGCGCCTGAAGCCGCGCCGCCGGGCCTGAGCCGAGACCGTCAGGCCGAGGCGCTCCGATGCGGGGCCGCCGACGCGGGAGCGCGGAAGCCTCGATGATCCCGCTCGACCACCGCGACTCCCGCGTTCCCACCGGCGCGTCAGGACGCGTCCGACTCCTTCTTCGCGGCGGCCTTCGCCGCGGCCTCGCGATCGGTGGCCTCGGCCGTCTCCCGGAAGGCGCGGCGCGGATCCTGCAGCGCACTCATCGGCGAGAGGTCGCGCGGAGTGACGGCGTCGACGAGCCAGCCCGTGATGATCCGCCACTTGCGGTCCAGGGTCGGCATCGCCGCTCCGTGGTAGGCGCGGTGCGCGAGCCAGGCGGGGAGGCCGCGCAGCTTCACGCCCTTGATCAGGCCGGCGCCCTTGCCGATGCCGTACTCGGCGACGGTCCCGACGGAGGCGTGGCGGTACTCCTCCACGGTGCCTCCGGTGAGGTCGGCGATGATGTTGCGCGCCAGGAGCTTGGCCTGCCGGACCGCGTTCTGCGCGTTCGGCGGGTAGTACGCGGGCTGCTTCTCGCTGGTGAGGTCCGGCACCTGCGCGCCGTCGCCGGCCGCCCAGGCGCCGCCCACCGGCTCGCCGTCCTCGCGGATGACCCGCAGGCGCGCATCCGCCATGACGTGGCCCTTCGGCCCGCGCGGCGCGTCGGTCGCGTCCAGGATCGGGTTCGGCTTCACGCCGGCGGTCCACACGATCGTGGCGGTCGGGATGCGCTCGCCCGAGGAGAGCTCC
Organism: Rathayibacter sp. AY1F4; assembly: GCF_002931775.1. Taxonomy (NCBI): domain Bacteria; kingdom Bacillati; phylum Actinomycetota; class Actinomycetes; order Micrococcales; family Microbacteriaceae; genus Rathayibacter; species Rathayibacter sp. AY1F4. The sequence goes on along the minus strand of NZ_PSVE01000027.1, from coordinate 47,559 downwards.
ACGACGCCGTCCTCGCAGGAGGGCATCGTCGTCTTCAGGTGCACGTGCACGCCGCGCGAGCGGAGGTGGTCGAGCGTCCACTTCGAGAGCTCGGGACCGACCTCGGGGGCGACCCGGTCCAGCGCCTCGACGAGGTGCCAGGTGACGTCGCCCATCGAGAGGGAGGGCTGTGCGGCGAGAGTCTTGCGGCTGAGGTCGAGCAGCTCGCTCAGCGCCTCGACGCCGGTGTAGCCACCGCCGACGAAGACGAAGGTGAGCAGGCGCCGGCGCTCGGCGGGATCGGTGGTGAGCGCCGCCTTCGCGATGTTCTCGATGACGCGGTCGCGCAGGTGCGCCGCCTCCTCCACCGTCTTGAAGCCGATGCCGTGCTCGGCGAGGCCCGGAGTGGGGAAGGTGCGGGTGACGGCACCGAGCGCGAAGACGACCTGGTCGAACTCGATCGTGCGGGTGGAGCCGTCCAACGCGGCGACCGTGGCGCTGCGCTCGGCGAGGCTCACGCCGGTGATCGCGCCGCGGATCACGCGGGTGCGCTTGAGCGCGGAGACCAGCGGCACCGTGACGTGGCGCGGCTGGACGTGCCCGCCGGCGACCTCGGGCAGCAGCGGCTGGTAGGTCATGTAGGGGTTCGGCTCGACGACGGTGACGTCGATCGGCGCCTCCCCCCGCCTCTTCTCGAGGCCCCAGGCCGTGTACAGGCCGACGTAGCCGCCGCCGAGGATGAGGATGCGCGTCGTACGGGATGCCGTCATGTCCGTTCCCTTCTCGAACCCGGCGCCGGGCAGGCGGAACCGGATGGTGCTGAGGACGCTCCGACGCTACGCGGGGCGCGGCGGCCCGCACAGGGCCTTGCGCGACGAGCCGGGGCCGCGCATCCTCCGCCTGCGGGCGGACGGGAGCCGCGCTACTGCAGCGCCGAGGTGAGCCGCGCCAGGTTGTCGAGCAGGGTCGAGCGGAGCGGCTGCTGCCGCCACTCGCGGAGGGTCAGCTCGCGGGAGTGCTCGCGGTAGTCCTGCTGCACCTGGCGCAGGTCCTCGACGAACTCCGAGCCGCGCACCATGAGCGAGACCTCGAGGTTGAGCGTGAAGGAGCGCATGTCCATGTTGCTCGAGCCGATCACGGCGACGTCGTCGTCGATCGTGAAGTGCTTCGCGTGCAGGATGGTCGGCTTGCGGTACATCCAGATGCGCACGCCCGCGGTCAGCAGCGTCTCGTAGTACGAGCGCTGGGCGTGGTAGACCACGGCCTGGTCGCCGATCTCGGAGACGAAGAGCTCCACGTGCACGCCCCGCCGGGTCGCCGTCGTGATCGCGTAGAGCATCGCCTCGTCGGGCACGAAGTACGGGCTGGTGATGATGATCGACTTCTGCGCCGAGTAGAGCAGCGTCAGGAACAGCCGCAGGTTGTTCTCGCCCTCGAATCCCGGCCCGCTCGGCACCACCTGGCAGTCGATCGTGTCGCGCTGCTGCAGCGCCTCCATCGGCTCCGACTCCCGCAGGAGCAGCTCGTCGGTCTCGCTGTACCAGTCGGTGATGAAGATGGCGTTGATGCCCTGCACCACCGGCCCCTCGAGGCGCACCATCAGGTCGTGCCAGTGCAGGCCGCGGCGGATGTTGCCGCGCTTGTTGTAGCTGGAGTCGACGACGTTCTGCGAGCCCATGAAGGCCGCGTTGCCGTCGACGATCAGCAGCTTGCGGTGGTTGCGCAGGTCCGGCCGCTGGTACTGGCCGCGCCACGGCCGCACGGGGAGCATGTACGACCACGAGGCGCCCGCCCGCTCGAGGGCGCGCAGCCGGCGGTGGGTGCCGCTGTAGTAGCCGGGCACGCGGATCGACGCGATGTGGTCGAGGAGGATCCGCACCCGCACCCCGCGCGCCACCGCGCGGTCGAGCGCGTCGAAGAAGGGCGCGGTCGTCGAGTCGGCGGCGAGGATGTAGAACTCGCAGTGCACGTACCGGCGGGCGCGGTCGATCTCGGCGGCCATCGCGCGGATGGTCTGCTCGTAGTCGCCCTGGAGGCGCGCGTCGTTCCCGCCGACCAGCGGCATCGCGCCGAGGTTGCGGTTGAGGGTGACCACCGACTCCAGCCACTGCGGCCACGGGTGCTCCCGGGCGACGCGGTCGATGCCGTCGGTCGACTCCAGGATGAACCGGTTGATCTCCTGCTGCTTCCGGCGGCGCTTGCGCGGCAGCCGGTAGCTCCCGATGAAGAGGAACAGCAGGATGCCGACGTACGGGATCAGGAAGATCGCCATCAGCCAGGCGAGACCGGTGGTCGGACGGCGGTTCCGCGGCACGACGATCACGGCGATCACGCGGACCACGAGCTCGACGACGACGGCCGCGATCGGGAGGATCACGGCCCAGTCGGGTGCGGGCACCGCGCCTCCTCGTTCGTCGTGCGGAGCCGCTCAGCGGGCGCGGGAGGCACCCGCGCGGCGGCGGTGGTCAGGAGGCGTCGCGGGGCGGCAGGCCGCGGCGCTCGCGCTCGCGGGCCTCGATGCGGTCGTACGCGCGGCGCTCGTTGCGGTCCGAGCGGATGAGGGCGCGCATCACGAACCAGAAGATGGCTCCGACCGTGATCGTCGGCACGAGGGCCCACAGCCCCTGGTTCCACAGCTCCCAGTCCATGCGGCGATCCTACCCGCGGCACCGGCGCGGGAGCCGTGAGCCCGGAGGCCCGTGCGCCCAGCGGCCTTCGCGGACGCTGGCGCTACTGGCTCTCGACCGACTTGTTCAGCGCCGCGGCGTCGGAGTTGAGGCCCTCCAGCTCCGAGCGCAGGCCGTCGTACACGGCGATGTCCGCGTCGATGGCGGCGCGGGTGGCATCGACGGCCTGGCTGCGGGCGAGCAGATCGGCGCGCTCCGTCTCGAACTCGGCCGTCGATCCGAAGTCGCCGCTGTCGGCGCGCGAGTTGAAGTCGTCGATCTCGACATTGAGCGCGTCGTACTCGGCGTTGTTCGCGTCGACCCGCGCCGTGAGGTCGGCGTACATCGTCTCGATCCGGGAGACCAGATCCTCGATGCGGTTCTCGAGATCGGTGAAGACCGCCTCGTAGCGGGCGTTCAGGCCCACGACGACGGAGCGGTCGTCGAAGAACTCGGCGTAGTGCGCCTCGAGCGCCGGCGGAAGGTCGGCCACCTCGGTCCCCAGGATCGAGTGCAGCTCGTTGACGCGCTCGCCGAGGCCGCCGGTGCGGTACAGCTCGAGGCGCTCGGCGATCGTGCCGTCCTGCGGGAGGGTCTCGTACGCGGCCTCGAGCTCGTCGCCCAGCTCGGCCTGCTCCTCCGCGTCGAGCCGCACCCACGCGGCGTGCAGCATCTCGTGGGCCGCCGTCACGTCGCGGATCCCGTCGAGGTCGGGATTGGCGACGTCCGAGATGTAGATGCTGGTGCCGGTGTAGCAGCCGAGGACGATGTCGTCGGAGGCGCCGTAGCCGCAGAGGTCGTTGAAGCCGGCGGTCGGCTCGACCGACGGGCTCGACGCGTAGTAGAGGGCGCGGCCGCGGTCGGACATGGCGGTCCGCTCCGCGAAGCCGGCGATCGTGGGGTCGGGCGTGAAGGCCTCGGCCGCTCGCCGGTCGGCCAGCGCGGTGCCGACGTCGCCGGAGGAGGTGAGGACGCTCGCGGCGACCGCGGTCCCCACACCGAACTGCGCGATCGTGAGGACGCCCGCCGCGACGGCCGCGACGATGCTCGATGCCCTGACCATGTCTCCCCCTCGGCTCCTGCGACCCTACTTGACGAGCGGGAACAGGATCGTCTCGCGGATCCCGAGGCCGGTGATCGCCATCAGGAGGCGGTCGATGCCCATGCCCATGCCGCCGGTGGGGGGCATGCCGTGCTCGAGGGCGCGGAGGAAGTCCTCGTCCAGGCGCATCGCCTCGTCGTCGCCCGCGGCGGCCTGGCGGGCCTGCTCGACGAAGCGCTCGCGCTGCACGACCGGGTCGATCAGCTCGGAGTAGCCGGTGGCCAGCTCGAAGCCGCGGACGTAGAGGTCCCACTTCTCGACGACGCCCGGGATGCTGCGGTGCGCCCGCACGAGCGGCGAGGTGTCGACGGGGAAGTCCATCACGAAGGTCGGGCGCGTCAGGCCGCCCTTCACGAAGTGCTCCCACAGCTCCTCGACGTACTTGCCGTGCGTGGGGACGTGCACCTCGACGCCCTCGCGCGCGGCGAGGGTCTCGAGCTCGGCGAGCTCCGTCTCCGGCGTGATCGCGATGCCGGCCGCGAGCGACAGGCTCTCGTACATCGAGATGCGGTCCCACCGGCCGCCGAGGTCGAACTCGGTGCCGTCGGCCCAGGTGACCACGTGCGAGCCCGCGACGGCCTGCGCCGCGTTCTGGATCAGCTCCTGGGTGAGGTCGGCGATCGAGTTGTAGTCGCCGTACGCCTGGTAGGCCTCGAGCATCGCGAACTCGGGCGAGTGCGTGGAGTCCGCGCCCTCGTTGCGGAAGTTGCGGTTGATCTCGAAGACCCGGTCGATGCCGCCGACGACGGCGCGCTTGAGGTAGAGCTCGGGCGCGATGCGCAGGTACAGCTCGGTGTCGAAGGCGTTCGAGTGCGTGGCGAAGGGGCGTGCGGAGGCGCCGCCGTGCATCACCTGGAGCATCGGGGTCTCGACCTCGAGGAACTCGTGGGAGGCGAAGGTGTCGCGAAGGGAGGCGTTCACGCGGGCGCGGGTGACGACCGTCTCGCGGGCCTGGGGGCGCACGATCAGGTCGAGGTAGCGCTGGCGCATCCGGGTCTCGTCGCCGAGCTCGTTGTGCAGGTTCGGCAGCGGCAGGATCGCCTTCGCGGCGATCGTCCACTCCGACACCCACACGCTCAGCTCGCCGCGCTTGCTCGAGACGACCTCGCCCTCGACGAAGAGGTGGTCGCCCAGGTCGACGAGCTCCTTCCACGCCGCGAGCGACTCCTCGCCCACGTCGCCGAGCGAGACCATGGCCTGGATCCGCTCGCCGTCGCCGGCCTGCAGCGTCGCGAAGCAGAGCTTGCCCGTGTTGCGCTGGAACACCACGCGGCCCGCGAGGCCGACGCGCTCGCCGGTCTTCACGTCCGGCTCGATGCCCTCGTGGCGCGCCCGGACGGCCGCGATGGTGTCGGTGACTCCGACCGCGACGGGGTAGGCGCCGGCGCCGAGGTCGTCGCCCGCGAGCTCGAGCAGGCGCTCGCGCTTGGCGAGGCGGACGGCCTTCTGCTCGGAGGCCTCCTGCTGCGCGGCCCGCTCGGCGGCGGCCTGCTCGGAGTCGGACTGCTCGGCGGCGGGGGTCGTGGACTCGGGGACGTCGGGGGTGTCGGCCATGAGGGTCGCGGTGCTTTCGGTTCGGGGCGGACGGCCGCGATCAGGCGAGCAGGATCGGGGCGTTGTCGAGGAGGCGGGTGGTGCCGACGATCGCGGCGACGAGCACGAGTGCCGGGCCGCGGTGGTCGGCGTCGACCGGGAGGAGCGTCGCGGGATCCACGACGACGAGGTAGTCCAGCTTAACGAGCGGCTCGGCGTGCGCGACGGCCTCGGCGGCCTCGATCGCCGCGGCGGCACCGCGGTCGGCGGCTCCCGCGGCGGCTGCGAGGAGCCGCGGCAGCACGAGGCCCGCGCGGCGCTGCTCCTCGTCGAGGTAGCGGTTGCGGCTGGAGCGGGCGAGCCCGTCCTCCTCCCGCACGATGCCGACGCCCTCGATCTCCACGGGCAGGTCGAGGTCGCGGACCATGCGGCGCACGAGGAACAGCTGCTGCGCGTCCTTCTGCCCGAAGACCGCGACGTCCGGCTGGGCGATGCTCAGGAGCTTGGCGACGACGGTGAGCATCCCGTCGAAGTGGCCCGGCCGCGCGCGCCCCTCGTAGAGGCTGCCGACCTCGTCCGCGACGACCCGCGTCGAAGACGGCCCGTCGGGATACATCTCGGCGACTCCCGGAGCGAAGAGGAGGTCGGCCCCGGCCGCGTCGAGCAGGGCGGTGTCGCCCTCGAGGTCGCGCGGGTAGCGGTCCAGGTCCTCGGTCGGACCGAACTGCAGCGGATTCACGAACACCGACACGACGACGACGTCGGCCAGCTCGCGCGCCCGCTCGACGAGGGCGAGGTGCCCGGCGTGCAGGGCGCCCATCGTCGGCACGAGTGCGATGCGCCGACCGGCCCGCCGCGCCTCCTGCAGCCGCTCGCGGAGGTCGCCGATGCGGTGGACGGTGCTGATCACCCGACGATGCTACCGGCGGGCCCGCGGCCGCCGGGGCCCTCGGCACCGGGACGCCGTGCTCCTCCGCGAGGCACCGCCTCCCGAGCGGCGTCCCACCCGGGGAGCGGCGTCACGAGCGGCACCGCGCGTCAGCCCGCCGCGCGGCGCAGGGCGTCGTCGACGGAGGAGCGGACGAGGCTGGAGAGGAAGAAGCCCGGCTTCTCGACGCCGATGCCCGCCAGCAGGCCCGCCGCCTGGTCGACGATCGCGGTCGAGAAGGTCGTGGCGGTCGAGACGGCCTCCGCGTAGGCGGCGCGGTCCGCCTCCGCCACGGTCACCGGCTCCCCGCCCATCTCGACCACCAGCGCCTGCGCGATCGGCAGCACCGGGCCCGGCGCCGACACGGCGAAGTAGGTCTCGGAGAGGCGCGCCAGGTCGAGGCTGGTGCCGCTGAAGGCCATCGCCGGATGGACTGCCAGGGGGATGACCCCGGAGGCGAGCGCCGGCGCGAGCACCCCGTAGCCGTGCTCGGGTGCCGTGTGCAGCACCAGCTGGCCGGGCTGCCACGCTCCGGTCGCGGCGAGCCCCGCGACCAGGGCGGCGATCTCGCTCCCGGGGACGGCGACGATCACCAGCTCGCTGCGCTCGACGAGCTCGGGGATCGCGAGCACGGGGACTCCGGGGAGCAGCGCGTCGGCGCGCTCGCGGCCGCTCTCGCTGGTGGTGGCGATCCCGATCACGGCGTGGCCGGCCCCGGCGAGCGCGGCACCCAGCACCGGGCCCACGCGTCCGGCACCGATCACGCCGACGCCCAGGCGTCCGTCGCGGCGGTTCTCAGGCATGCGGTTCCCCCTCCGGAGCGGGCCAGTCGGGCAGGGCGGGTGCGGCCGCGCGCCGCCCCCACTGGTGGCTCGCGTCGCGGTCGGCGGCCCGCACTCCGGCCGTCGCGAGGCTCTCGAAGAAGGCGAGTCCGTCGGCCGCGCTCATCACCGGCACGAGCGGAGTGACGGGGCCGGCCACCGTGTGCACGCGCGCCGAGGCCAGCCCGAGCAGGCGCTGGAGCGGTCCCTGCTGGACCCCGACGCTCTGCATCCGCGCCAGGGGCACCACGGCGACCCGCCGCCAGACCGCTCCGCTGCGCAGGATCGCGACCTCGTCCGTCAGCCGGTACCCGGTCCTCCGGAACGAGAAGGGGCGGAGCCACACCGCCGAGCGCGGCGCCCGGGTGAAGCCGGCCGCGTCGCGGTGCCGGAGTGCGTCTCCGACGGGCGTCGACTCCGCTCCCTCAGCCGGTCCGGGCAGCAGGAGGGCGAGGACGCGCTCGACCGCGGCGAGGTCGCCGACGGGCAGGATCGTGGTGTTCGGCTCGCCGTTCGCCCCGCGGGAGGCCGCGTGGCCGGCGCGGTCGATCCGCACCTGCCACCAGCCGAAGGGGCGCCAGAGCAGCGGCTGCGTGATCTCGACGGCGTGGATCCGGCCGGGCGGGATCGTGTCGCTGCTGGTCGAGAGCACGCCGTAGCCGACCCGCACGCCGTCGGGCGTCGCGGCGATCGAGTACCGGAGCGAGCGCACGAACTGGCGGACGTAGTAGCTGCCCGAGCCGATCAGGCCCGGCAGGATCGCGAAGAGCACGTAGGGCGAGCCGTAGACGGCGACGAACACCACGGCGACGACCGAGGCGGCCAGGAACAGCGTGAAGCCGCTGAAGACGAGCGAGCCGAGGAGCCGGCCCGGCGGGATCGAGACGACCGACTCGGGCGGCGTCTCGTCCTGAGGCTCGCCGAACTCCTCCAGCCGGCGCGCCAGGAACCCGCCCGCCGGAGCCGCACCGTCGACCGTCGCCTCTCGCTCGCGCACCCCGGAGGCGAGCCGCAGGATGTCGCGGCGCAGGGCGTCCACCAGCCGCGAGCCGAGGTACGACAGCTGGACGTTCGCGTCCTGCCCGGCCACGCTCACCTCGAGCTTCGCGGCCCCGAACAGCCGCGCGAACAGCGGACGCTGCACCGCGATGCCCTGGATGCGGTCCAGCCGCGCCCGCCGGTTGGTCCGGAAGAGCACGCCGGAGCGCACCTCGACGAGCTCGTCCGTGATGCGGAAGGTGTGCATCCGCCAGGACAGCCAGAACGCGAAGACGGCGACCGCCAGGCCCACCGCGACCGCCAGCAGCGCCCAGCCGACGAGACCGCGGCGCAGCAGCTCGTCGACCGGATCGCCGCTCTCGAACCCCTCCGGCCCGGGCAGGAACAGCTCGACCAGGCGCTCGCGGAGGTTCGTGATCACGATGCCGAGGACGACCAGCAGGCCGATCCCGCCCTTGAGGACCGGGGTCGCGGGATGGAGGCGGTGCCACTCCCCGTCGGCGAGGTCCGTCTCGACGGCGCGGAGCTCGGTCACAGGCCGGCCCGGCGCGACTCGGCGAGCTCGACCAGGCGGTCGCGGAGCTCCTCCGCGTCCTGCTCGGCCAGGCCCGGGATGCTGACGCCGGTCGCCGCGGCGGCGGTGACGAAGCGGAGGTCGGCGAGGCCGAGTGCCCGGGCGAGCGGCCCGCGGTTGACGTCGATGAGCTGCATCCGCCCGTACGGCACCGACACGAAGCGCTGGAACATGATGCCGCGGCGAAACAGGAGGTCGTCCTGGCGCAGGAGGTAGCCGTAGGCGCGCGCACGGCGCGGGGCCACGATCAGGAGGGTCACCGCGAGGGCGGCCGCGGCGGCCATCGGGATCCAGCCCCACGGCAGGCCGATCAGCATCAGCACCACGGGCACGGCGAGCAGCAGCACGCTCGACACGACGGCCGACACGATCTCGACCGCGACGTACCGGGGCGAGACGCGGCGCCACTCCCCCGTGATGTCGAGACGGTCCCGCCGGCGTCCCCTCGCGTCGCGGCGGGTCGTCGGCGACGCGTCCTCGGGCTCGGCGGGCATGGCGTCGTCCTCACTGCCCGCGGCGGTCCGGGCGTCGGCGTCAGGCGTGGTTCACCTCGCCGACGGCGCTGTCGTCGTCGTCGCTCGGCGGGATGGTGCACAGGTGCTCGGCGACCAGGCCGGCCACCAGCAGGACGAGCGCACCCACGATGGTCGCGACGTCCTGCCACACGGAGCCTAGCGAAGGGATCGCACGGCTCAGCAGGTACACCAGGATGCCGCCGGAGGCTCCGAGCAGCAGAGCACCGACGTGGCTGGACGCCTTCGCGAGCACCACGACGCGCATCGCCCGGAACGGATCGATGGGCCGGCGCAGCGTGCCCTTCGTGGCGCGGTGGATCGGCACGGCGAAGCCGAGCACGAGGGCGGCGACCACGATCAGGGTCAGCGGAACCGTCAGCGGCGGGATGAGCACGGGGCGGCCTGCGGCGGCGATCGCGAGGTCGAGGAGGAACCCTGCGACGGCCCCGGCGAGGCCGAGTCCGAGCAGGGTGCTGATGCGGGTGCGCCTCACGGGGTCCTGCTCTCGGGTTCGGCGGTGCTGCCGCGGGCGGAGTCGCGCCCCGGCCAGGTCAGCCCGGCCGGGTGGTCGGTCACGCGGTCGGTCGCCCGTGCGCGCAGCTCGGCCACGGGTCCGGCTCCGGGAAGGACCGCCGCCGGCTCGGCGTCGAGCCACGGCTCGAGCACGAACGCCCGCTCGGCCGCCCGCGGGTGCGGGAGGGTCAGATGCGCGTCGTCGCGGAGCACGCCGCCGACCGCGATCACGTCGATGTCTAGTGTCCGGTCGCCCCAGCGCTCCTCGCCCTCGCCGCGGATCCGGCCGCCGGCCGATTCGATCGCCGCCGTCGCCGCGAGCAGGTCGTCGGGCTCGAGGACGGTCGAGCCGGTCACGACCGCGTTGAGGTACCCGGGCGCGTCCTCGTCGACGCCCTCGGGCTTCCACGCGGGCGACTCCACGACCTTGGACACCGCCTCGATGCGCAGGCCCGGCGTCGTGGCGAGGGCCCGCAGCGCCTCCTCGAGGTGCGCGAGGCGGTCGCCGAGGTTGCTGCCGAGCGCGAGCACGACGTGGCGCACCGGGCGGACGCGCTCCTGCCGCGGCCTCACGAGCGGGTCCTCGTGATCTGCACGGCGACGTCCTCGAACGGCAGCGGGATCGGAGCGTCCGGCTTGTGGACGGTGATGCGGACGACGTCGGCGGCGGCGAAGCCCAGGGCCACCCGGGCGAGGCGCTCGGCCAGGGTCTCGATGAGGTCGACCGGGTCGCGGGTCACCGCGTCGGCCAGGGCGATCGCGAGCTCGCCGTAGTGCACCGTCTCGGCCAGCGCGTCGCCCTCGGCCGCCGGCGCGGTGTCGAGCCAGACCGTCGCGTCGATCACGAAGTCCTGGCCGTTCTCGCGCTCGAAGTCGAAGACGCCGTGGTGCGCGCGCACGCGCAGCCCGGTGAGGGTGATGGAGTCGCGCACGGCCAGGGCGGCGGGGTCGATCGCGGTCACGGGGTCTCCTCCTGGAGTCGGGCGGCGAGGGCCAGGGCGCGGGCGGACGAGCGGACGTCGTGGACCCGGACGCCCCAGGCGCCGTGCCCGGCGGCGACGAGGCTCAGCATGGCGGAGACCTCGTCGCGCTCGGCGGCCGGGGCGCCGGCGGGGGCGAACGGAGCGAGGAACCGCTTGCGCGAGTGGCCGACCAGGACCGGGAAGCCCAGCGAGACGATCGCGTCGAGCCCGGCCAGCAGCGCCCAGTCGTGCGCGCCGACCTTCGCGAAGCCGAGGCCGGGGTCGAGCAGGAGGCGGTCGTCCCGGATCCCGGCCTCACGGGCGGCGTCGACGCGGCGCTCGAGCTCGCCGCGGACGTCCGCCACCACGTCGCCGTAGGACGCGAGAGCGGTCATGCCCGCGCTGTGCCCGCGCCAGTGCATCGCGATGTAGACGGCGCCGCGCTCGGCGACGAGCGGGAGCATCCGCGGATCGGCGAGGCCGCCGGAGACGTCGTTGACGACGACGGCGCCCGCGTCCAGAGCGGCCTCCGCTGTGGCGGCGCTCATCGTGTCGATGCTGACGCGCACCCCCTCCGCGGCGAGGGCGCGGACGACGGGCAGCACGCGGCCCTGCTCGGCGGCGGAGTCGACGCGCGCCGCACCGGGGCGGGTGCTCTCTCCGCCGACGTCGACCAGGTCCGCGCCGAACGCGGCGGGTCCGTCCCCGGCGGGCCGGGTCAGGTCGAGGCCGTGGCGGACGGCGTCGTCGACGGACAGCCAGCGGCCGCCGTCGCTGAACGAGTCCGGAGTGACGTTGAGGATCCCGAGGAGCGCGGCGCGGCCGGTCGGCGTGAGGTCGGCGACGGTGGTGGCCACGTCACTCCCCCCGCGCGGCGCCGATCAGCGCGATGATCTCGGCGCGGGCGGCCGGGTCGGCGAGGGAGCCGCGGGCGGCGACCGTCACGGTCGAGCTCGCGGTCTGGCGCGGCCCGCGCATCCGCACGCAGCCGTGCTCGGCGTCGACCACGACGAGCACTCCCTCGGGAACGAGGCCCTGCTCGAGCGCGTCGGCGATCTGCTCGGTCATCCGCTCCTGGATCTGCGGTCGCGACGCGACCGTCTCGACCACGCGCGGCAGCCGGCCGAGGCCGACGACCCGTTCGCGCGGCCGGTAGGCGATGTGCGCGACGCCGAGGAACGGCAGGAGGTGGTGCTCGCAGACGGAGCGGAAGGCGAGGTCGCGCACGATCACCGTCTGGTCGAGCGGCGACTCCTGGCCGCCCTCCACCACCGCGAACGTCTCGGTCAGCTGGGCCGCGGCGTCGTCGTCGAACCCGCCGAAGAACTCCTCGTACGCCTCGGCGAACCGCCGCGGCGTGTCGAGGAGCCCCTCGCGGCCCGGGTCGTCCCCGATGGCCGCGAGGATCTCGGCGACGGCCGCCTCGATGCGCGCCTTGTCGACGGGCACGCGCGCGCTACGCCGTCGCGGGGCGCGGGTTGATCAGCGGCGGGCGCTTCGGCGCGACCTCGTCGGCACCAGCGGAGGAGACTCCCCCGTCGGTCGCACCCGAGTCGATCGGCGCCTTGGCGACCGGGACCGCGATGGGCGGCAGGTCGGACAGGGGGCGCTTGTCGCTCGAGAGCCACTGCGGGCGCTCGTCGATGCGGCGGACGTCCTTGAAGATCTCGGCCAGCTGGTCGTGGTCGAGCGTCTCCTTCTCGAGCAGCTCCATCGCGAGGCGGTCGAGGATGTCGCGGTTGTCGTTGATGACCTGCCACGCCTCGTCGTGCGCCTGCTCGATGAGCTGGCGCGTCTCGGCGTCGACCGTCTCGGCGATCTGCTCGGAGTAGTCGCGCTGGTGGCCCATGTCGCGGCCGAGGAACATCTCGCCCGACGACTGGCCGAGCTTGACCGCTCCCACGTTCGCGGACATGCCGTAGTCGGTGACCATCTTGCGGGCGATGGAGGTCGCCTTCTCGATGTCGTTCGATGCTCCGGTGGTGGGGTCGTGGAAGACGATCTCCTCCGCGACGCGGCCGCCCATCGCGTACGTGAGCTGGTCGAGGAGCTCGTTGCGGGTCGTGGAGTACTTGTCCTCCAGCGGGAGCACCATCGTGTAGCCGAGGGCGCGACCGCGCGGAAGGATCGTGACCTTGGTCACGGGGTCGGTGTGGCGCATCGCCGCCGCCGCCAGAGCGTGTCCGCCCTCGTGGTAGGCGGTGATCAGCTTCTCCTTGTCGCGCATGACCCGCGTGCGGCGCTGCGGCCCCGCGATGACGCGGTCGATCGCCTCGTCGAGCGCACGGTTGTCGATCAGCTGCGCGTTGGAACGGGCGGTGAGCAGCGCGGCCTCGTTGAGGACGTTGGCCAGGTCGGCGCCGGTGAAGCCCGGGGTCTTGCGGGCGACGACCTCGAGGTCGACTCCGCCGGCGAGCGGCTTGCCGCGGCCGTGGACCTCGAGGATCCGCTTGCGGCCGAGCAGGTCGGGGGCGTCGACGCCGATCTGGCGGTCGAAGCGGCCCGGACGCAGCAGTGCGGGGTCGAGGATGTCGGGGCGGTTCGTCGCCGCGATCAGGATGACGTTCGTCTTGACGTCGAAGCCGTCCATCTCGACCAGCAGCTGGTTGAGGGTCTGCTCGCGCTCGTCGTGACCGCCGCCCATGCCGGCGCCGCGGTGGCGGCCGACGGCGTCGATCTCATCGACGAAGATGATGGCCGGCGAGTTCTCCTTCGCCTGCTGGAAGAGATCGCGGACACGGCTCGCGCCGACGCCGACGAACATCTCGACGAAGTCCGATCCGGAGATGGAGTAGAAGGGGACGCCCGCCTCGCCCGCGACCGCGCGCGCCAGCAGGGTCTTGCCGGTGCCGGGAGGGCCGTAGAGCAGGACGCCCTTCGGGATGCGGGCGCCGACGGCCTGGAACTTCGCGGGCTCCTTGAGGAACTCCTTGATCTCGTGCAGCTCCTCGATCGCCTCGTCGGCGCCGGCGACATCGCCGAACGTGACCTTGGGCGACTCCTTCGAGACGAGCTTCGCCTTCGACTTGCCGAACCGCATGACGCGGTTGCCGCCGCCCTGCATGCCCGAGAGCATCAGCCAGAAGAACGCGCCGATCAGCAGGATGGGGAGCAGGAAGCCGAGAGCCGAGAGGAACCAGTTGGTCTGCGGGACCTCGTCGTTGTAGCCGGTGCTGCCGAGATCGGCCGCGGACACCGCGTCGACGACCTCCGCGCCGCGAGGGGCCACGTAGTAGAACTGCACCTGCGTGCCGTTGTCGCCGTCGGCCTGCTTGAGCGTGAGATCGACGCGCTGCTCGCCGTCCACGATCTTCGCCGAGTCGACCTTGCCGTCCTTCAGGAGGTCGAGACCCTCCTGCGTCGTGACCGGCCGGAAGCCGGACATGGTGATCAGCGAGGAGCCGATCCACACCGCGACGATCGCCAGGACGACGTAGAGGATGGGACCCCGGAAGATGCGCTTCACGTTCATGCTTGTTGCGGGTGCGACACCCGGCGCCTTTCTGACGAGGAGATTGTGCCTGCCAGGCTACCTCCCGCACTCTGAGCGCCACCCACGCGTTCGCCGTGGGCCGAACAGCCGCGGGCTGTGCTGTCCGGCGGGGATGCGGCGGGCCGCATCCCCGCGCGCGGTCGGCTTCGCGACGGGGTGCGTTCCGCAGAGCGGGGTGCGTCGGACTGCCGGGAAACGCTGGCACGCGTCGGCACCGTCCGGCGGGGATGCGGCGGTCCGCATCCCCGCGCGCGGTCGGCTTCACGAGATGGTGCGTTCCGCAGAGCGGGTCTCGTCGGACTGCCGGGAAACGCTGACACGCGTTTCCCGGTCCGCGTCCTCTGCCTTGCGGGTGGAGGCGGGTGCTTCACGGGCGGGGCGCGCCGCGAGAACGCAGGAGTTGTCGCACTCGAGCTCGACAGCGACGACTACTGCGGTCTCGGAGGGGGCGAAGGTGTCCGAGCGGGGCGTGCCGCGACGAGGGGCAGCAGGCGCGGACGGACGGGCCCGCCCGGGCCGGGTCAGGCCGACTCGAGGAGGGGCTCCGGGTCGCGGAGGGCGGGCACGAGGCCACGGCGGCGGCGGGCGGCGGCCAGCACGGTCACGGCGAGCGCCCCGACCAGCCAGAGCACGAGCACCAGGACCGCGTGCGCGACTCCGATGCTGCCGCCGGCGATCAGCGAGCGGAACGCCTCCACCGTCCAGGTCAGCGGCAGCACGCCGTGGATCGCCTGGAAGAAGGCGGGCGCGGTCTCGACCGGGTAGGTGCCTCCGGCCGAGGACAGCTGCAGCACGATCATCAGCAGCGCCAGGAACCGGCCCGGGGCGTCCAGCAGCGCGATCAGCGCCTGGTTGATCGCCACGAAAGTGAGGCTCGTGAGCACGGCGATCCCGATCAGCCCGGGCAGGTTCGACGCCTCGACGCCCACTCCGAAGCGGATGACGAGCGCGGCCAGGACGCCCTGGGCGACCGCCATCAGCGCGCCGGGCAGGTAGCTGCGCAGCGCGATGACCCAGGCGGGCCGGCGCGCGGCGAGGAGGCGGGAGCTGAGCGGGGCGCTCATCAGGTAGAAGGCGAGCGCGCCGACCCAGAGCGCGAGGGCCATGAAGTAGGGGGCGAGGCCGTAGCCGTAGGACGGCACGCGGTTCATCCGCTCGGCGTCGATCCCGACCGGGGCGGCCGCGACGGTGCTGAGCTCCTGCGCCTGCTCGCCGGTGTAGGTGGGCACGTCGTCCGCGCCGTCCGAGAGCTTCGTGTCGAGGGTGCGCGATCCGGAGGCGAGCGAGTCGATCCCGTCGGCGAGGTCCTGCGAACCGGTGGCCGCGTCGGCCGAGCCGGTCGCGGCGGTCTCGGCGCCGTCCGCGAGGTCCGAGGCGCCCGTCGCGAGGGCGGCCGTCCCGGAGGCGAGGTCGGAGGCGCCGGCGGCCGCGGAGGCGATTCCGCTGGTGAGCGGGCCGACCGCGCCGGAGAGGGTGTCCACTCCGCCGGCGACCTGCGCGGCTCCGCCGTCGAGGGTCGCGGCTCCCTGGGCGAGGGCCTGCGCACCGGTCTGCAGCTTCTGGGCGCCGTCGGCGGCGGAGGTCGCCCCGGTGGACAGAGCGGCGGTGCCGGTCGCGAGGTCGGCGGCTCCGCTCGAGACCGTGGCGGCACCGGCGGCGAGCACCGTCAGTCCGCTGCCGTCGTCGCCGACGAGCGCGGTCGCACCGGAGGCGAGCGTCTGCGCGCCCGCCTCCGCCGAGGCGGCTCCGCCCGCGAGAGCTGCCGCACCCTTCTCGAGGGCGGTCAGCTCGGCCACGCGCTGGGCGTCGGACAGCGAGTCGTACCGCGAGAGCAGGGAGGCGAGGCCGGAGTCGACTCCGGTCGCTCCGGTGGCGAGTTGCGGAGTGGCGGTCGCGAGCGCTCCCGCACCGGTCGCGAGCTGCTGGGCTCCTGCGAGGGCCTTCCCCGCTCCGTCGGAGAGGGAGGCGGACCCGGTGGCCAGCGCCGCGGCACCGGATGCCGCCGAGGCCGCGCCGTTCTTCAGGGTCGACGTCCCCGCGGCGAGGTCGGTGGCACCCGAGGCGAGCGACGCCGCTCCGCCGTCGAGCTGCTGGGCGCCGTCGGCGACCGTGCGGGCTCCCGTGTCGAGCGCCGCCGCCTGGTCGGGCAGCTGCCCGGTCCCGCTCGCGATCCGCTGGAGTCCCGACGAGAGGTCGGACGCTCCGGAGGCCGCGCTCCCCGCGCCCGAGCGGAGGGAGTCGGCGCCGGTCGCCAGCTGCGCGGTGCCGTCCTGCAGCTGCGCGAGCCCGACGACCAGCTCGGAGGAGCCGGACGCGGCGGTCCCGGCGCCGTCCGCCAGCTGAGCGGCGCCGTCGGCTGCCTGCTCGAGGCTCGAGTGCACATCGGTGAAGCCGAGGTAGACGTTCTCGAGGTAGGTGGCGCCGACCTTCTCCTCCAGCGTCTTCGTCACGGTGGTGCCGATGGTGGAGGCGATGTTGCCGACGATCAGGTTGGCCGCGTCGTTCGTCTCGATCGACAGCTTCGCCTGCACGGCCGCGGCGGGGTCGTCGCCGCCGACAGAGGCGACGTCGGCCGAGAAGCCGGCCGGCACCGTCAGCACGGCGAGGACGTCGCCGGAGGCGAGCTCGCGGGACGCCTCGTCGGCACCGGTCGCCGTCCAGGCGAAGTCCGAGCCGGACGTGTCGGTGGTGAGCTGCTCGGTCAGGTCGTCGCCGAGGGCGAGCGCGGAGCCGTCCGAGGCGGTCGCGCCGGTGTCCTCGTTGACGATCGCGGCGGGCACCGTGTCGAGGTGGTGCGTGGGATCGAGGTTGGCCGAGGTCAGCAGTCCCGCGTAGATCAGCGGGATGAGCGCGATCGCGGCGAAGACGACGACGAGGCGCGGGTTCACGGCGCGCAGGGCGCGGCGGAGCGGGGAGGTGGTCATGGTCCTTCTACTTCGTGGAGTGCAGGGCGGCGAGCCGCGGCGAGGCGACTCCGGTGACGAGGAGCTCGGCGATGTCGGCGGAGGCCGAGGCCACGGGACGGCGGGCGTCGCCGTCGAGGAGCCAGCCGACGACCAGCCAGGTGGTGCCGGCGGCGAGGAGGACGGCGAAGCGCTCGACGCGGGCGTGGTCGCCGCCGCCCGATCCGCGCTCGGCGAGGGGCGAGAAGGCGAGGAGCCGCTGCGCGAGGAACGCGACGACCGACTCCTGCACGGCGCGGGCCGTCCCTCCGCTCAGCACGCGGCGGTAGAAGTCGGCGTGCACGAGCAGGCCCTCGAGGAGGCCGCGGACGATGCGCGGGACCGCGCCCTCCCAGTCGGCGGGGGCGGTGCCGGGAGCGACGTCGCCGAACAGCGCGTGCATCCGCTCCACCGCGGCGGCCTCGATCAGGGACGGCACATCGCCGAAGTGCTGGTAGAACGTGGGGCGGCTGACGCCCGCGGCGCCGCAGAGCTCCGTGATGGAGGGCTGGTCGTCGCCCGGGCGGTCGAGGGCCGTCGTGATCGCGGTGAGCAGGAGCTCGCGCGAGCGGGTGAGCCGCGGATCGGTCACAGGGTCCTTCCTCCCGGCGCGAGGAGCGCCTTCTTTACGTCCGTCAGATAACTTACAACCGTAAAGAAGAGCGCGCAAGCATCAGGAGGAGGGCGGCTCCGGGAGCAGCGTCGCGATGGCGGACGTGTCGACGATCACCGAGTCGTGCGGAGTCAGTCCCGGGCTCCGCGGCGTCGGCACCGGCAGGCGCACGAGGAGGGCGCCCGGATCCACGCCGAAGCGCCCGGAGCGGGTGCGGCCGACCGGATCCCCGTCCAGCTCGGCGAGCACCGGCTGGTCGAGCTCGAACGAGAACTCGCGGCCGGGCCACTGCCGGAGCGAGGCGAGCCCGTTGCGGTTGCCGGTCGCCACGTCCAGCGCGAGGCCGAAGCGCCGACGCAGCAGCACCAGCTCCAGGTCGCCGTCGTCGAGCACTGCTCCGGCGGCCAGCTCGATGTTCGCGACCACGGAGCTGCAGTTGCAGGCCAGCACCATGAAGCAGCGCTGCGGAGGCTCCTCCGCGCCGTCGATCGTGAGGGTCACCTCGAATCCGGCCTTGAACATCGCCGGCGCCCCCGCCGCGAAGTAGGCGCCCCAGCCCACCCGCTTCTTCAGCTCCTCGTCCGTCTTGTCCATGATCTCGGCGTCCAGGCCCACCCCGCCCATCACCATGAACACCCGCTCCTCGCCGTCGTCGAACGCGGCCGTGCCCACGTCGATGGCGCGGTCCTGCCCGAGCAGGGCGATCTCGACCGCCTCGGGCAGCGAGCCGAGCGGGATCCCGAGGTTCCGCGCGAGGAGGTTGCCGGTGCCGCTGGGCAGCAGGCCGTAGGGGACGCCGGTGCCGCGCAGCACCGTGGCGACGGCGCGGACGGTGCCGTCGCCGCCCATCGAGCAGACCAGGTCCGGGCCCGCCTCGAGCGCGGCGCGGGCCGCGGCGGCACCGGAGTCGCCCGGGCTGGTCTCGAACCAGAGCGGCTCGTTCCAGCCGTGGCGGCGCGCGATCGTCGCGACCAGGTCCTCCGCGGCGCCGACGTCGTCGAACTTGCTCGGGTTGATCACGACGGCGACGGTGCGCTTCTCGGGTGCCTTCACCCCGTCAGTCTGACGGCACCGGCGACCGGTCCAGTCGCGCTGACGCCTCCAGGGCGAGCACGGCGCCGATCTCGGCCGAGAGCGTGGCGGGCAGCGACGGAGGCGCGTCCCAGCGGGGCCCGGCCAACAGCACGCCGTGGCGGACGCTCGAGCTCTGCAGCGCGGCGACGCTGCCGGCGACGAAGCCGCGGAGGCGGGCGGCCACCGCGGGCGCGACTCCGCTCGTCGTGGCGAGGTCGACGAGGTGCCGGTAGGCGATGCCGCCGAACAGGGCGCCGTCCCCCGATCCCTGGTCGACGAAGACGCCGTCGGGGGCGAGCCGGTCCAGCAGGTCCTCGGCCGTGCGGGAGGCGTGGGCCACCAGGCGGGGGTCGGGCCGCAGGCGGTGCAGGGCGAGCGCCGCCCCGATGTAGACGGCGTGGTTGTAGCTGAAGGCCCAGTCGTCGCGGGCGGAGCCTCCCTCGCGGCCGATGCCGTCGGCGACGAAGCCGGTGTCGTCGTCGCGGAGGCGCACGTGCATCCAGTCGAGGGCGGCGCGCGAGAGCTCCTCCCGGCCGTCGGGCCGCAGCCGCTCCAGGCGCGCGCCGAGGATCGCGAACGGGCCATTGGCGGGCGCGTTCTTGTAGTCCAGCTGCCGGCGGCGCCAGGCGAGGCTCGCCCCGTGGCGGAGGTTCCAGCCCTTCGCGACGGCGAACCGCCAGAGGCGGTCGGCCCGGTCGAGGAACCGCGGGTCGCCCGAGGCCTCCCCGAGGCGGGCGAGCGCGCCGCCGAGCCACATCATGTCGTCGAAGTAGCCGTTGACCAGGCGCCCGCCGTTGCGGAGGCGGATCGCGCGGTGGATCCGCCGCGCCCGCTCCAGGTGCGCCTCGTCGCCCGTGCGCTCGAAGGCGTCGACGGCCGCGTCGATCGCGTGCGCGAGCCACCAGTAGTTGAACTCGAGGTCGGCCCGCAGCGAGGTCGGGTAGCTCATGTGATAGCCCAGCAGCGGCACCGCGAAGAGCCGCTCGAGGCTCTCCTGCGCGGTGTCCGCGGGGCTACTCGTAGACGTGCGGGGCGAGGACGGCGACATCGCGGAGGTTGCGGTAGCGCTCGGCGTAGTCGAGCCCGTAGCCGATCACGAACTCGTTCGGGATGTCGAAGCCGACGTAGGCCACGTCGACCTCGACCTTGGCGGCCGCGGGCTTGCGGAACAGCGCGCAGATCTCGACGGACTCGGCGCCGCGGCTGCGGAGGTTGCCCTGCAGCCACGAGAGCGTGAGGCCGGAGTCGATGATGTCCTCGACGATCAGCACCTTGCGGTTCGTGATGTCGGAGTCGAGGTCCTTCAGGATCCGCACCACGCCGGACGACTTGGTGCCGCTCCCGTAGGACGAGACGGCCATCCAGTCCATGACGATGTCGAGCTTGAGCTCGCGGGCCAGATCGGCCATCACCATCACGGCGCCGCGCAGTACCCCGACGATGAGCAGGTTCTCACCCGCGTAGTCGCGCTCGATGGCGCGGGCCAGGGCGCGGATCCGCTCGTGGATCTCGGCCTCGGTGTAGAGGACCTCGGTGATGTCGTCGGCGATGTCGGCTGCTTCCACCCGGCCACTCTACGGGTGACCGGCCCCCGTCTCCCCTCCGCGAGTTTCCGCTCCGGTACACCTCCGCCGGCGAGTCGCGTGCCGGAGCGGCATCTCGCGGGGAGGGGTCGGGCGCCCCGCGGGGGCCGGCCTCGCGGAAACGTGGTCAGGGGGCCGCGGGTGCGAAGACGAGGGTGGTGCCGCGGCGGGTGGCGAGGACGCCGGGGAGGTCGACGCCCTTCTGGCCGTGCCAGTCGGTGACCAGCGCGGCGACCGCCAGCGTCTGCGAGCGCGAGAGCGCGACTCCGAACTCGTTCGCCACGACCAGGCGGATGATCCGCTGCCGCAGCGCCGGCGGGTCCGCCGCGAGCCCGCGCGCGTCGACCGTGACGTGCCCCGCCTCGTCCTGGCCCACCAGCTCGAGCGCCCAGTCGAGGGCGAGCGCGTCGAGCGCGTCACCGTCCTCCCGCAGCTGCTCGGCCGTGCGCGCCAGAGCCTGCGCCACTCCCGGCCCCAGCTCGTCCTCCAGCACGGGCAGCACGCGGTTCCGCACCCGGACCCGCGAGTAGCGGGGGTCGTCGTTGTGCGGGTCGTCCCACGGCACGAGCCCCTGGTCGGAACAGGCGAGGCGGGTCGTCTCGCGGCGCAGGCCCAGAATCGGCCGACGCAGCGGCCCGCTGACCGGCGCCATCCCGTGCAGCGAGGCCGCACCGGCTCCTCGCGCCAGGCCCAGCAGCACCGTCTCGGCCTGGTCGTCGAGGGTGTGGCCCAGGAGGATCGCGGCGGCGCCCGTCGCGGTCAGCGCGTCGTCGAAGGCGCGGTAGCGCGCGCTGCGGGCGGCCGCCTCCGGACCGCCCTCGGCGGACACCGTCACCACCTCGCGCAGCACCGGCGCGAGCCCCAGACCGTGCGCCTGCTCCGCCGCCCGCCGCGCGACATCGGCCGACGCCTCCTGCAGCCCGTGGTCGACGATCACCGCGCCGGCCCGCCTCCCGCCCCGCGGGGCCTCGAAGGCGACCGCCGCCGCGAGCGCGAGCGAGTCCGCTCCCCCGCTCAGCGCGACCAGCACGAGCGCTCCGGGGTCGAGCCCGTCGAGGCTCTCGCGCACCGCCCGCCGCAGATCGGCGACGGCGGGGGTCAGGCGGGGGCGATCGGGCACATCAAGTAACGTAATGCCAGCGATCCGCCCCTCCCGCGCGCGCACCCGCGCGAGCGTTCCGGAGGCCGATCCGTCCGCCGATGCGCCGCTCACGGCGCCACCGACTCAAGGAGAGAGCATGGCCGCATACGACGTCGTCGTCGAGATCCCCAAGGGGAGCCGCAACAAGTACGAGGTCGACCACGAGACCGGTCGCGTCTACCTCGACCGCGTGCTCTTCACCTCCTTCGTCTACCCGACGGACTACGGGTACTTCGAGAACACCCTCGGCCTCGACGGCGACCCCGTCGACGCTCTGGTGCTGCTCGAGTACCCCGTCTTCCCGGGCGTGGGCGTCTCCGTCCGCCCGGTCGGCGTGCTCAACATGAGCGACGAGGCCGGCTCCGACGCGAAGGTGATCGTGGTCCCCGCGAAGGACCCGCGCTGGCAGCACATCCAGGACATCGGCGACGTCCCGGAGCAGACGAAGAACGAGATCAAGCACTTCTTCGAGCGCTACAAGGACCTCGAGCCCGGCAAGTGGGTCAAGGTCGACGCGTGGGGCGACGCCGCCGAGGCGGAGCAGATCGTCCAGGACGGCATCAAGAAGCTGGCCGAAGAGGGTCACTGACCCCTCGCATCAACGAAGGAACCCCCTCCCGTCGTCTCGACAGGAGGGGGTTCTCTCGTTGCGCGGTGCGGCCGCGGCTCAGGCGGCCGGGCGGCCGACCATGCCGGCGGGCGTGCCCCAGGTGTTCCAGATGCGCACGGGCTTGCCGTAGTCGGCGGCCTCGATGATCTGGTTGTTCCCGAGGTAGATGGCCACGTGGTAGTAGTCCCCGCCGCCACCCCAGAAGATCAGGTCGCCGCGCTGGCGCTGGCTGTAGGGGACGAGCTTGCCGGCGCCGGCCATGGTGTTGTACTGGTTCGTCGCCGAGTGGGTGCCGATGTAGATGCCCGAGGACGCGTACGAGGCCTTGGTGAGGCCCGAGCAGTCCCACTGGTCCGGGCCCATGCCGCCGAGGACGTACTCCTCGCCGAGCTGAGCCATCGCGTACGAGATCGCGTTCTCGACGGCGCCGCTGGTCGGCACCAGGACCGGAGCGGTCACCGGCTGCGGGAGCGGCTGAGCCGCCGGCTGAGCGATCGGCTGAGCAGCGGGCTGGGCCGGAGCAGGAGCGGGCTGCTGCTGCGCGGGCTGCGGCGCGGCAGGCTGCGGGAGGGACGCGGTCTGACGCGACGGGGCGGCGGCGGCCGGAGCCGAGGACTGCTGCTGGGCTGAGCGGGCTGTGGACTGCGCCTGCGCGGCGGCCTCCGCCTCGGCCTGCGCCTGGGCGGCGGCCTCGTCGGCCTGGCGCTTCTGCTCGCCCGCGAGGTACTGGGTCTCGGCCTCGACCGAGGAGTCCTTCAGCAGAGCGAGCTGGGCGACCAGCTCCTGCGACTTCTCCTCCTGCGCCGAGAGCGACGCGCGGGCCGACTCGGCGGCGGCGTCGGCGTCCTTGCGCGCGGCGTCGGCCTCGTCCGAGAGCGCCTGGTGCTCGGTGACGGCGCGGTCCGCCTGGTCGCCGAGCGACTCCGCGTTCTGCTTGTCGGCGAGGGCGTCGGCGTAGACCTTCTGCGACTGCTCCGAGAGCTGCGACATCGCGCCGAGCTGGTAAAGCAGGTCGCCCGCGTCCTTGCCCTTGGCCACGAGGCTGGCGGAGAGGTCGCCGCCGGCGGCGCGCGAGAGGTGCGCGGCCAGCAGGCCGGCGCGCATCTTCGAGGTCTGGGCCCTGGCGGAGGCGGTGGTCGCCTTCTCCTCGAGGTCGGCGACGGCCTTCGCAGCGGCGTCGAGCGCCTCCTTGGCCTGGCGCCAGGCCTCGGCCTTCATCATCGCGGTGATCGACTTCTCGTCGACCGCGGTCTGCAGGCTCGCGATGAGGCCGGTGATCGAGTCGATCTCGGCCTGCTTGCTCGCCTCGTCCTTCTTCGCGTTCTGCACGTCGTCCCACGTGGGGTACTTCGCGTCGTCGGCGAGGGCCGGGGTGATGCCGAGGGACGCGGTGACCGCCGTGACCGCGAAGGCGGCGGAGATGACGAGCGGGAGGCGGCCCTTCCAGGCGCGCTCCCGGGGTGCCGGGGTGAAGGTGCGTGCGGTCGTCTGTGCGTCAGCCAAGGGTGACTCCTCGTTGGGCCATGAACGGTTGGGCGTCGACGGCGGAGCCGTTGACGCGGGTCTCGAAGTGCAGGTGGCAGCCGGTGGAGGCGCCGGTCGAGCCGACGGCGGCGATCTGCTCGCCCGCCTGGACCTGCTGGCCGACGCGGACGTAGATCCCGCCGGACATGATGTGGGCGTAGCCGGTGCTGATGCCGCTGCCGTGGTCGATCAGAACCCAGTTGCCGTAGGTGCCGTTGGGGCCCGCGTAGGAGACGGTGCCGCTGTGCGCCGCGAAGATCGGGATGCCGCAGCCGCCCGCGAGGTCGGTGCCGCGGTGGTACGAGCCGGAGGATCCTCCGCCGGTCGAGATGCTGTCGCGCGGGCCGAAGGTGCCGGTGATGCGGCCTCCGGCAGGGCGGACCCAGCCGGAGTCGCTGACGGCGCTGGAGCCGCCGCCGCCCGAGGGGGCGACGTACCCGCCACCGCCACCGCCACCGCTGCCGCCGCTGGATGCGGCTGCGGCCCGAGCGGCCTCGCGGCGCGCGGCCTCGGCCTGGGCGGCGGCCTGACGGGCGGCCTCCTCCTCGGCGAGCTTCCGGAGGCGCTCGGCCTCGCGGGCGGCGACGCCGGCCTCGTACTCGGCCACGGTCTTCGACTCGGTGTCGCGGAGCGCGGCGAGCTGCTGCTCGAGCACGACGCTCTGCTCCTGCTGCTCGGCGAGCGCGGCCTCGGACGCCTCCTGAGCGGCGGTCGCCTCGGCCAGCTTCTGCTCGGCGGCGACGCGGAGGCGCTCGCGCTCCGTCTGCGCGACCTCGGCCTGGTCGGCGAGGGACGACGCGGTGTTCCGGGCGGTGCTGGCCTGCTCGTAGATCGCGGAGGAGCGCTCGACCAGCTTGGTCATGCTCCCGATCTTCGACAGCAGCTGGTCGGCCTGGCCGGCCTTCTGGTCGAGGAAGATGTTGACGGACAGGTCGGTGCCGGTGCTGCGGTAGAGCTGCGCGGCGAGCAGGCCCGCCTGCTGCGAGGCCTTGTCGGCCTCCTCGGCGCTGGCGGCGGCCCGGTCCTCGAGCTTCTTCGACTGGTCCGAGGCCTCGTCGAACGCCTGCTGAGCGGCGAAGTGCTCGTCGCCGCGCTGCTGCGCGAGCTGCTGGGCGGAGGCGACCTCGCTCTGGAGGTCGCCGATGAGGGACGTGATCCGGTCGACCTGAGCGGCCGCGGCGGCGGTGTCGCCCTTCGCCGCCTCGACGTCGGCCCACGACGGGTACTCGACCGCCTGGGCGGGAGTGGCGACGAGCAGGCCGGCGACGAGCGCGACGACGGCGGAGGCCAGGGCAGCACCTCGGAGTCGCCCGAGTCGCGGCGCGCCGGGGAGGCGGGCGGGACGCGGACGGCGCAGGGAGTGGGGCATGGGACCTCGGGGATAGGGGGCCCTCCCTCCGCGGCGGTGCGGCTCCGGCGCGCGGGTGGGGGGAAGAGCGATTCCGCCCCACCCTAACCGCGGCCCTGCCCGATCTCCTAGACCCGGGTCAACCCCGGACGGGGTGCACGCCGCCTGCGGAACCGTCGATTTTGCATCCTGCGCCGCGGCCCCCTATGCTTGCGTGTCGGTAGTCATGGGGGGTCGGCCGCAGGGTCGCCCCGCGAGTCTCCGGCCCCATCGTTTAGTGGCCTAGGACACCGCCCTTTCACGGCGGCAGCACGGGTTCGAATCCCGTTGGGGTCACGGATGGGTCGGTACTACCAGCACCACCAGAAGTACCAGCACCACCGGAAAGTGCGCCGGCTCGAGAGGGTCGGGGCGTGAAAAGAGAACAGCCTCGAAGGCAGTATGCTTGTCTTCGCAACGAGGCCCTGTAGCGCAGTTGGTTAGCGTGCCGCCCTGTCACGGCGGAGGTCGCGGGTTCAAGTCCCGTCAGGGTCGCAAAGAGGCCCTTCCGAGAGGAAGGGCCTTTTTCAGGAGATCACCTCTCCAGCGACATCACGTCGCAACGGCTCTGTAGCTCAGTTGGTAGAGCGCACGACTGAAAATCGTGAGGTCACGGGATCGACGCCCGTCGGAGCCACTGGAACCCTCGCCTAGCTTCTACATGGCGGGGGTTTCTTCGTACCCGGAGGTCCCCGCCGCCGCGATCCGCTACGTGCGCCCGTCCTGCCGATCCGGACCGCGCCGAGCAGTGACGGCAGCCCGGATCCCGTCCAGGCGGTCTGCGTAGGCTGGCCCGGCCATGCAACCCGACGCCTTCCCGCCGCCCGATCCCGCGACGCTCGCGCCCGACTCCGCTGCGACGACGTCATGGCCGGCCGAGCCCCTCCCCTCGGTCCACGCGCCCTACTCCTCCCTCCTCTACCTGCCCGATCCTCGGGTCCGCTGGGGCCTGCCGACCGCCGTGCTCACGATCGTCGGGATCGTCCTGCCGCTGGCCGTGCTCATCCTGCTGTTCGGGTTCGGCGTGCTCCCCTACTCCGCCGGACTCGCCTTCGCGGGGGCGCTCGCGAGCTACCTCGTCGCGCTGATCGTCCCGTTCGCGGCGTCTCGGCTGCGCGGGCTGGGCACGATGGCGGCCGACTTCGGGCTGCGGTTCCGCTGGATCGACGTGCCCCTCGGGATCGGGCTCGGCATCGCGGTGCGCGTCGTGATCCTGTTCGTGCTCGCCGCGTTCGCTCCGCTCCTCCAGGACGCGCAGGGGAACCTCGACATCGACCCCGATCCGCTGTGGTTCGTGTTGAGCTCGGTCCTCATCCCCGTCGTCGTCGCGCCGCTGGTCGAGGAGGTCCTCTGCCGCGGCGTCGTGATGCGCGCGGTGCGGAACCGTATGCTCCGGGGCTCCGCGGAGTCGGCGCCGCCCACCCGCGGCCGCCGCGTCTGGGCGATGGTGTTCAGCATCCTGGCGTCCACGGCGGTCTTCGCCCTGCTGCACGGGCACCAGATGGTGAACCCGGCGACGATCGTGACGCTCGGCGTGACGACGGTCACCGCGGGACTCGCGCACGGCTGGATCGCGACGATCACCGGGCGGCTCGGAGCGGCGATCGTCTCGCACGCGACGCTGAACGGCTCCGCGGTGCTGCTGCTGGCGCTGCTGCCGCTGCTGACTCCGTAGGGGGATCTCGAGAGGCCCGCTGCGCGGGGTGCTCGATCGGCAGGAGTCGGGGCGGCCCGATCGGCGGCGCGGGGCGGCGCGTCAGACGTCGTAGGTGCGCGCCCCGGGCAGCGGGCCGCGGACCTGGCGGTGGAGGCGCTCCATGTCGGCGTCGAGGGTGGCGGCGGTGCGGGCCGCGTCGGCGAGGCCGTCGAGGAGCTCCTGCGGGACCTGGCGGTCGTACTTGTAGTAGATCTTGTGCTCCAGGCTCGCCCAGAAGTCCATCGCGATGGTCCGGAACTGCACCTCGACGCAGACGTCGACCGATCCGCCGGAGAGGAACACGGGCACCTCGACGATCGCGTGCAGGCTCTTGTAGCCGTTCTCCTTCGGCTCGGCGATGTAGTCCTTCACCTCGAGCACCGTCACGTCGGACTGCGAGGTGAGCAGGTCGAAGACGCGGTAGACGTCCGAGACGAAGCTGCAGGTGATCCGCACGCCGGCGATGTCGGTGATCGCGTCGGCGATGCCCTCGAAGGTCGTCTCGCAGCCCTTGCGCTCGATCTTCTCGATCAGGCTGTCGGCGGACTTGAGCCGGCTCGTGACGTGCTCGATCGGGTTGTACTCCTGCAGCTCGCGGAACTCCTCCTGCAGGATCGACACCTTCGTGACGATCTCGTCCATCCCGAACTTGTACTGGAGCATGAAGCGCGCGAAGTCGTCGCGCAGAGCGCGGATCTCGGCGACGGTGGTGGCGTCGAGCGCCTCGGCGACGGCGTCCGTCAGCGGAGGGACGGCGTGCGCGGGTTCGGGGATGCGGGATTCCACAGTCGGACACCCTACGCGCGGAGTCGTTCGAGACCGGTGGGAGGCACCCGGCCTAGCCTGGGAGCGTGATCACCGAGCCCCGCCCGCTGCGCTTCTGCGCGTTCGTCATGAACACCGCCTCCCACATCCAGCACGGCCTCTGGCGCCACCCCGACGCCCGGCAGCACGAGTTCGACGACGTGCAGCTCTGGATCGCCCTCGCCCGGACGCTGGAGCGCGGCCGCTTCGACGCGATGTTCTTCGCCGACGTGGCGGGGCTCTACGGTCCGGCGGACGGCGACTGGGACGTCAACGCCCGCGAGGGGCTGCAGCTGCCCAGCAACGACCCGTCCGTGCTGCTCTCGGCCCTGGCGGTGAGCACCGAGCACCTCGGCTTCGCGTTCACGAGCTCGGTGCTGCAGTCGCATCCGTTCGACTTCGCCCGGAAGGTCTCGACCCTCGACCACCTCTCGAAGGGGCGGATCGCCTGGAACATCGTCACCAGCGCCCTCGACGGCGCGGCCCGCAACTTCGGCTACGACCGGCTCGAGGAGCACGACGAGCGCTATGCCTGGGCACAGGAGTACCTCGACGTGGTCTACAAGCTGTGGGAGGGCTCGTGGGACGACGGTGCGCTCCTGCGCGACAAGAGCGGCTCCTTCGCCGACCCGGCGCGCATCCACCGCATCGACCACGTCGGGAAGCGCTACCGCGTGCAGGGGCCGCACCTCTCGGCTCCGTCGCCCCAGCGCACGCCCGTGCTCTTCCAGGCCGGCTCCTCCCCGGCGGGCCGGCGCTTCGCCGCGCGGAACGCGGAGGCGCAGTTCGTGTTCTCGGGGTCGCCGGAGAAGACCCGCGAGCTGATCGAGGACACGCGGGCCCTCGCCGCGGCGGCCGGTCGCGGAGCGGGTGCGCCCTCCTTCTACCTGGGGCTCTCCTTCATCACCGGCGACACGGAGGAGGAGGCACGCCGCGCTGAGCGCGAGATCGACGAGTACCTCTCCTCGGACGCGTTCCTCGTGCACTCGAACCTCGGCTTCGACCCGGCGACGGGCGAGAAGCTCGACCCCGACCTGCCGCTCTCGGCGATCGAGACCTACGCCGGCCAGAGCCACCTGCAGTGGATCCGCGACGCCTCCCCCGACCGCGAGCCGACCGTCCGCGATCTGGCCCGGCTCTCGGCGAAGCTGCGCGGACGGGTCGTCGGCACTCCCGAGCAGATCGCCGAGTACCTGGCGGGCTGGCGCGACGCGGGGATCGACGGGATCAACGTCGTCAACTGGATCCTGCCCGGCAGCTACGAGAAGTTTGTCGACCGGGTGATGCCGGTGCTCCAGGAGCGGGGCCTCGCGCAGACCGAGTACGCCGAGGGGACGCTGCGCCGCAAGCTGTTCGGGACGGACGAGCTGCCGGCGACGCACCCGGCGCGGGCGTACCGCGGGGCCTTCGCGGGCTGAGCCCTCGCGGGCCGGGCTCTGCGCGTCCACTGCCCCTGCACCGGCTGCCCGCCCCGCGCTCTCCGTCGGGCGGGGGACGCGAGGGCGGGTGCGACTCCGTAGCGTCGAGGGATGATCCAGACCTGGGGAGTCCTGACCGCGCTGTACGGAGTCGTCGTGACGGCCGTCGCGGTGCTCGCGATCGTGCTGCTG
Source organism: Rathayibacter sp. AY1F4 (assembly GCF_002931775.1). Lineage (NCBI taxonomy): Bacteria > Bacillati > Actinomycetota > Actinomycetes > Micrococcales > Microbacteriaceae > Rathayibacter > Rathayibacter sp. AY1F4. The sequence goes on along the minus strand of NZ_PSVE01000027.1, from coordinate 18,490 downwards.
GTGCTGCTGTGCCGCCTGGTGCTCGCCGCGCGCGAGAACCTGCAGGCCTCGACGCGGCTGCGCGAGCTGCAGATCGAGCGGATGCTTCTCGAGGACGAGTAGCGGACGCGCGTCGCCGGCCGCGACCAGGTCTCCTCAGCGAGGAGCACTCGCGGCCGACGACGCGCGGTCCGGTCAGGGCAGAGCGGGTCGCGCCTCAGGGCGGGGCGCCCGCGGGATGAGCAGGCCGAGGGCGACGGCGACCAGCGCTCCGATCGCGCCGATCACGAACGTGGTCTCGAAGCCCTGCGAGCTCGGCAGCTGCACGTCGCCGACGGACACGGTCAGCTGCGCGAGCACGCCCGCGGTCACGGCGGAGGAGAGCGTCGTGCCGAGGGTGCGCATCAGCGAGTTCAGCCCGTTCGCGGCGGCGGTCTCCGAGGCGGGGACGGCGTGCATGATGAGCGTCGGCATCGCGGCGTAGGCGAGGCCCAGGCCGACACCGATGAGGGCGTTGATCACCAGGATCTGCCACACCTCGCCGCCGAACGGGAGGATCAGCAGGTACGAGACCGCGATCAGCCCGGAGCCGGCGATCAGCACGAGCCGCGGCCCGGACTGCGCCGAGAGGCGGGCGGCGAGCGGGGACGTCGCCATCATCGCCAGGCCCGAGGGGGCGAGCACGAGGCTCGCCACGATCAGGCTCAGGCCGAAGCCGACGCCCGACGCCGCGGGCAGCTCGAGGCGCTGCGGCAGCGTGATCTGGGCGCCGAAGAACGCGAAGCCGACCGCGACCGAGGCGAGGTTGGTGAAGAGCACGGCGGGGCGGGCTGCCACCCGGAGGTCGACGAGCGGGCTCTCCTGCCGCAGCTCGTACCAGCCCCAGAGGAGCAGGACGGCGATGCCGCCGAGGCCGGAGCCGAGGATCGCGGGGCTCGTCCAGCCGGAGTCGTTGCCGCGCGAGACGGCGATCAGCACGCCGCTCAGTCCGAGGGCGAGGCCTATCGTGCCGACCACGTCGAAGGTGCCGGGCGAGCGCAGCGTCGACACCGGCACGACCAGGAGGACGAGGACGATGTCGAGGACGCCGAGGCCCGCGGACATCCAGAACAGGACGTGCCAGTCGGTGTTCTGCGCGATGAGGGCGCTGAGCGGCAGGCCGAGCGCGCCGCCGATGCCGAGGGTCGCGCTGACCAGGGCGATCGCGCCGGGGAGCCGGTCGCGGTGGAGGGTGTCGCGGAGGATCGAGATGCCGAGCGGGATGACGCCCATCACGGCTCCCTGGAGTGCCCGGCCCACGACCAGCGTCCACACGTCGCCCGCGAAGGCGCACACGATCGAGCCGATCACGAGGACGACCAGCGCGGCCACGGCCATCCGCCGCTTGCCGTAGAGGTCGCCGAGGCGGCCGGAGACCGGGGTGAGGATGCAGGCGCTGAGCAGCGTCGCGGTGATCACCCACGCGGTCTCGGTGCGGTCGGCGCCGAGCAGCGTCGGCAGCTCGGACTGGATCGGGACGACCAGCGTCTGCATGAAGGAGGCGCTCATCCCCGCGAAGGCGAGGACGGCGGTCATGAGGCGCGGGTCCGGCGAGCGGGTCAGGGAGCGTCTGTCGGAGTCGGGCACGGCGGTCCTTCGTGTCGGCGGCGGACGCGCACCCGGACCGCGGCGGCGGGCGGGCCGTCGTCGGCGGGATCGTATCGCTCGGCTCTGCTTTCGACCGGCTCGGGGCTCAACAGCGCGGGGCGCCGCTTTGTTCCCTCCTCCTCCTTCCCGCGCGCGTCGGGCAGGACGAGGATGGGCGGATGATCGACATCGAGAGCTGGATCGCCGGCTACGAGAAGGCCTGGGCCACGGACGACGCGGCAGACGTGGCCGCACTGTTCACCGAGGACGCCGAGTACTTCACGGCGCCGCACCGTGACGCGATCACTCCGCGCGACGCGATCGTCGAGTGGTGGCAGGCGGAGGAGGAGCCCGCCGACCCGACGTTCGCGTGGGGCCTGGTCGCGCTGACGGAGGAGACCGCGGTGGTGGAGGGGCGCACCGTCTACCCGGGCGACCGCACCTACCTGAACCTCTGGGTCATCCGCTTCGCCCCCGACGGGCGGGCGCGCTCGTTCACCGAGTGGCACATGGAGGAGCCGGCCGACTCCGTGTCCTGACCCGCGCGGGTCCCCAGGGAGTGGCGAGGAGCCCTCAGCGGCGCCCGGTCAGAGCTGCGCGGCCGCGAAGGTGTCGCAGCTGGTGGCGTCGCCCTCGAAGCCGGCCTGGAACCAGCGCTGCCGCTGCTCGGCCGAGCCGTGCGTCCACCCCTCCGGATCGACGGTGCCGGTGGCCTGCTCCTGGATGCGGTCGTCGCCGACGGCGGCCGCGGCGCCGAGCGCGTCCTGGTACTCCTGCGCCGTCACCGGCTTGAGGTAGGGCGTGCCGGTCTCGTCGGGCACCGTCGAGGCGTCGCCCACCCAGGCGCCGGCGAAGCAGTCGGCCTGCAGCTCGAGGCGCACCGAGTCCGACTCGGGGCCGGTGCCGGAGCGGTCCGCCGACTCCATCGCGCCGGTCAGGTTCTGGATGTGGTGGCCCCACTCGTGGGCGAGGATGTACATCTGCGCGAGCGATCCGCCCGAGGTGTCGAACCGGGTGCGCAGCTCGTCGAAGAAGTCGGTGTCGAGGTAGATCGTCCGGTCCGGCGGGCAGTAGAACGGGCCGACCGCGGCGGTCGCGCTCCCGCAGCCGGTGGTGGTGCTGTCCTCGAACAGGTCGACGCCGGTCGGGGTCGTGTAGGCGACTCCGAGGGTGGGCGTCTGCTCGCCCCAGTAGCGGTCGAGCGACTCGGCCGCACCCTCGAGGCGGCAGTCGACCTGCGTGTTCGCGTCGGCGCCGCTGTCGCAGGCCACCGCGGTGGAGGTGACGCCCTCCGGCGAGGACCCGCCTCCGCCGAACACCTCGCCGAGGCCCGAGAGGTTCACGCCGAGCAGCTGCGAGAGCAGCGCGAGCACGACCACGCCCACCGCGCCCCCGCCGACGGCGATGCCGGTGGTGCGGCCGCGGCGGCGGACCTTGCCGCCGCTGAGCTGGGAGTCGTCGTTGAAGGTCATGCCGACGAAGCTAGCGCTCCGCGGACAGGCTCCGCTCGGGCTTGCGGTCAGCCCCAGCGCGACTCGCTGGCCGAGCGGATGATCTCGAGCAGCGCCTCGCGCAGGGGGCCGTGCTCGAGCGAGCCCGGGAACATGTCGACCTCGAGGCGGTGCGCCCGGCGCCAGGCCTCGCCGCCCGCGTCGGTGAGCGCGACGAGCTGCCGGCGGCGGTCCGACGGATCCGTGGTGCGCGAGACGTGGCCCTCGCGCTCGAGGCGCTCGATGGTGCGCGACATGGTCTGCACCTCGACGTGGGCCGCGGCGGCCAGCTCCTTCTGCGCGACGGGACCCGCCTGCAGGAGGTGCAGCACGATCAGGCCGGCGTGGGTGAGGCCGATCTCGGCGAGGGCGCCGTGCCAGGCGTGCTCGACCATCCGGGAGGCGGTGGAGAGCAGCCGGCCGGTGGGCCAGTCCTCCATCCCGGAGGCGTCGTCCGCGCGCATCTGATCAGGGTAGACCCGCTCCCGGGACACGACGGCACCGGGCGCGGGACGCTCAGGCACGGGCACCCGGGCATCCCGGCCGCGAGGCGCGGACCGCCCCGCCCGTCAGGACGCGAAGCGGTCCGTCGCCTCGATCAGCGCGTCGAGGATCCCCGGCTCGTCGAAGGCGTGGCCCGCGTCAGCGATCATCCGGAAGTCGGCCTCGGGCCAGGCCCGGTGCAGGTCCCAGGCGGTGAAGGCCGGGGTGCACATGTCGTAGCGGCCCTGCACGATGACGGCCGGGATGTCGCGGAGGACGCCGGCGTCGCGGATCAGCTGCCCCTCCTCCAGCCAGCCCCTGTGCACGAAGAAGTGGTTCTCGATGCGGGCGAAGGCGAGCGCGAAGACGGGATCGGACCAGTCCGCGATCAGCTCCGGCTTCTGGAGGAGGGTGATGGTCGACGCCTCCCAGGTGGTCCAGGCGACACCGGCGGGGCCGTGCACGGCGGGGTCCGCGTCGTGGAGGAGGCGGTAGTACGCCTCGATGAGGCTGCCCCGCTCGCCGGCCGGGACGACCGAGCTGTAGCCCTCCCAGAGATCCGGGTAGACCGCGGCGGCGCCGCCCTCGTAGAACCACTCGAGCTCGGCGCGGCGGAGGGTGAAGATGCCGCGGAGGACGATCTCGCTGACCCGCTCGGGGTGGGTCTCGGCGTAGGCGAGGGCGAGGGTCGAGCCCCAGGAGCCGCCGAGCACGAGCCAGCGCTCGACGCCGAGGTGCTCGCGGAGGCGCTCGATGTCGGCGACGAGGTACCAGGTGGTGTTGGTCGAGAGGTCGGCCTCCGGCTCGCCGGCGTGCGGGGTGGAGCGGCCGCACATCCGCTGGTCGAACAGCACGATGCGGTACTTCTCGGGGTCGAACAGCCGGCGGTGGGCGGGCGAGGTGCCGGCTCCGGGGCCGCCGTGCAGGAACACGACGGGCTTGCCCTCGGGGTTGCCCGAGACCTCCCAGTAGAGCGAGTGGCCGTCGCCGACGTCGAGCATGCCGGAGTCGTGGGGCTCGATCTCGGGGTACAGAGTGCGCATGGCCCGCACCCTACCGACTGTCAGGGTCGCGGTCCGCGAGGCGGGCGGCCCGGCACCGGAGAGGGCGGGAGCGCCCGCGTCCACCCGGCGCACCCGCATCCCGCGGTCGTTACTGTGGAGCGGACCTGCACGCCCCCGTCGAAGGAGCCCCCATGCCCACCACTGTGCGCGGCGTCATCGCCCGGTCGAAGGGCGCTCCCGTGGAGCTCGTCGACATCGTCGTCCCCGACCCGGGCCCGGGCGAGGCCGTGGTCGACATCGAGACCTGCGGTGTCTGCCACACCGACTTCCACTACCGCGAGGGCGGGATCAGCGACGACTTCCCCTTCCTCCTCGGTCACGAGGCGGCCGGGCGGGTCAGCGCGATCGGAGAGGGAGTCACCCACGTCGCGGTCGGCGACTTCGTGGTCCTCAACTGGCGCGCGGTCTGCGGCGAGTGCCGGGCCTGCACCCGGGCCGAGCCCTGGTACTGCTTCGACACCTTCAACGCGACGCAGCGGATGACCCTGGAGGACGGCACCGAGCTCAGCCCCGCCCTCGGGATCGGCGCCTTCGCCGAGAAGACCCTCGTGCACGCCAAGCAGTGCACGAAGGTCGATCCGGAGGCGGACCCCGCCGCGGTGGGCCTGCTCGGCTGCGGGATCATGGCGGGCCTCGGCGCGGCGATGAACACCGGGAACGTGACGCGCGGCGACTCCGTCGCGGTCATCGGCTGCGGAGGAGTCGGCACGGCCGCCGTGGTCGGCGCCGCTCTCGCGGGCGCCGGCACGGTCATCGCGATCGACCGGGACCCGAAGAAGCTGGTCGCGGCCGAGAAGCTCGGCGCCACGCACGTCATCGACTCCAGCGGCCTCGACGAAGCGGGCGTCGTCGCGGCGGTGCAGGCCCTGACGAACGGCTTCGGAGCGGACATCGTCATCGACGCCGTGGGCCGCCCCGAGACCTGGCGCCAGGCGTTCTACGCCCGCGACCTCGCCGGGACCGTGGTGCTGGTCGGGGTGCCGACTCCCGAGATGACCCTCGAGATCCCCCTGCTCGACGTCTTCGGCCGCGGCGGATCGCTGAAGTCGAGCTGGTACGGCGACTGCCTGCCGGAGAGGGACTTCCCGATGCTGACCGGCCTCTACCTCCAGGGCCGCCTGCCTTTGGACGAGTTCGTGAGCGAGCGGATCGGGATCGAGGACATCGAGGAGGCCTTCACCACGATGGCCGGCGGCGACGTGCTCCGCTCGGTGGTGGTGCTCTGATGGGCGCGCGGATCGAGCAGCTCGTCACGAGCGGCACCTTCAGCCTCGACGGCGGCACCTGGGACGTCGACAACAACGTCTGGATCGTCGGCGACGACTCCGAGTGCGTCGTCATCGACGCGGCCCACGACGCAGACGCGATTCTCGCGGCCGTCGGCGAGCGCCGGCTCCTCGCCGTGCTGCTGACCCACGGGCACGACGACCACCTCGACGCGGTCGAGGGAGTCCGCGCTGCGACCGGCGCCCCGGCGCTGCTCCACGAGGCCGACCGGATGCTGTGGGACGCCGTGCACCCCGGCACGGCACCGAGCGGCGCCCTGGTCGACGGGCGGATCGTGCCCGTCGCCGGCGTCGAGCTCGAGGTGCGGCACACCCCGGGCCACACCCCCGGCGCCGTCTGCTTCGTCGCCGAGGCGCTCGGCACGGTGTTCACCGGCGACACCCTCTTCCAGGGCGGGCCGGGGGCCACCGGCCGCTCGTACAGCGACTTCCCGACGATCATCGACTCGATCACGGAGCGCCTGCTGACGCTGCCCGCCGAGACGGTCGTCCGGACCGGCCACGGCGACTCGACGACGATCGGAGCGGAGGCGCCGCACCGCGAGGAGTGGATCGCGCGCGGGCACTGACCGGGCGGGGCCGGCGCAGAGGCTGCCGGCCCGCCCGGTGCGGCGTTCTGCTCGCCCGAGCTGTCCGACGGGTGTGAGAGTTTCGCAACTGATGGTCGTGCTCTCTTGTTACCGTGAACAATCGCCGGTACCGTGCGGAGACCACACCGCAGGCGGGATCCCCCGTCCGCCCACCGGTTCGCTGCAGAACCCGAGAGGACACGTCGACGATGACGTCACGACCCCCGGGCGGAGGCAGGCGCTCGCGCCTGCTCGCCGCCACCCTCGCCGCCTCCGCGACGATCGCCCTCGCCGCCGGCTCCGCCGTGCCGGTCGCCGTCGCCGCGACAGCGGCGACCACCCCCGCGCAGAGCCTGCTCGCGGACTTCACCTTCGACACCGCCCCGAGCGGAGGCGCCTTCACCGACCGGTCGACCCGCGCCTCCGTGAAGGGGACGCCGACCCTCGTCGCCGGGCGCACCGGGCAGGGCAGCGCCGTGTCGCTGTCGTCCTCGTTCTGGCTCGACCTCACCGCGACCGACGGGCAGCCGCTGCTGAAGGGGCGCGACTCCGTCACCCTGTCGTACGACTCCAAGCCCGCCGCCGCGAACAACGTCGGCTGGTCGGTCTTCGCCGCTCGCTCGGCCGCGACCCAGGACTACGCCCAGGAGAAGTACGTCGGCGTCCTCGACAGGACGACCGGCATCACCGTCGAGCGGTACGCCAACAGCGGCGCCCGCGACGCGTCGGGCAACCTCACCGGCCCGAGCAGCACGGAGTGGAAGCACGTCGATCTCGTGCTGAGCGCCGGCACCGCCCGCCTCTACGTCGACGCGAAGCCCGTCGCCGTCACGACGGCCGGCCCCTCGCTCGCGACGGTCCTCGGATCGACCGGCGGAGTCCTTCAGGTCGGCAAGGCCAACTGGGGCGGCGGGGAGTACTTCACCGGACTCCTCGACAATCTGCGCGTCTACGACCGCGCCCTGACCGGGGCCGAGCTGGGCGCGACGAGCAGTCCCGTGGCGACCGACCTGCGCGCCGCCCTCGACGTCCCCACGACCGTGCTCGGCGACCTGCCCGCGCAGGTCCTCGGGAACACCGTGACGTGGACCGCCTCCGGCGCCGGCGCCGCGCGCGTCTCCTCCACCGGCGCCGTGAACCTCTCGGGCCTCACCGCTCCCGTCGCCGTCCGCCTCCAGGCAGCCGTCGCCGGGCAGACCTACGCGTGGGACAGCACCCTCGCCGTGCCCGGCGGGCGCATCGCCACCTCCGTCAAGACCGTCACCACGACGAACGGAGTGAAGGACGACCCGCTGGCGTACAACGACGACCGCCGCGCGGACTCGCTCTTCACGGCCGCACTGCCCGCCGGCGCGACCACCTGGGAGCCGCTGAACCGCTCGCAGTCGATCCTCTCCGTCCTCAAGGACGGCGATCAGGCGCAGCGCCCGAACGCCCAGATGGGCTCGCCGCTGCTGTTCCGCTCGAAGGACGGCTCGCTCGGCGCGGTCTCGTCGCAGAACAACGCCACGGACTCCGTCTACCTCTGGAGCTCCGCCGACGGCCGCACGTTCCGCGACCAGCGCGTCCTCCGGGTCGCGCCGGGCTCGGTCGTGACCGACCCGCGGATCGTCTTCGACTCCGCCCTCGGCGTCTACAAGCTGTTCTGGACCGATCTGCTCACCACCGAGGGCCGCGTGACGCTGTTCACGGACCTCGCCTCCGGCACCGCTCCCGGAGCGACCACCCGCGCCGACGCCCGCGTCCCCGGTGTCCAGGGCTCGGGTCTCCCCGCCGGGTTCACCCAGGGCCAGGCCGGCGAGACGGCGCTGACCTCGACCGAGTTCAGCACGTTCTACCGCGAGTACGTCGACCTGAAGAACACCGGTGTGAAGTCGCTCAGCGGCTCCGTCGACTCCGGCGCCGGATCCGCTGCGATCGCCGCAGCGCTCCCGGGGCAGGCCGTGATGGAGTACAACGACGGCTCGACCAAGTCGCTCAACGTCGACTGGCAGGACGATCTGACCACCGCCGTCGACACCTCGCGTCCCGGGACCTACCGGGTCACCGGCTCCGTCCAGCAGGACCCCGAGGCGATGGTCAACGAGGCCCGCGCGGATCCGCACGTCTTCTTCAACGAGGACGACGGCTACTACTACCTCACGGGCTCGCACTACGGTCAGGACTCGCTCGGCCCGATCGAGGAGAGCTCCAGCTACCGCAAGATCGGCCTCAAGCGCTCGAAGACCATCGCCGGTCTCGACTCCGCTCCCGAGCAGATCGTGATCGACCCCGACGCCGGCACGCCCGGTCGCCAGAGCGAGTACCCGAACACCTTCTACGGCTGGGGCGGATACATCTGGGCGCAGGAGTTCCACAAGATCAACGGCACCTGGTGGATCGTCGCCGGCATGAACAAGGGCTACGCGCCTGTGGGCGGCTGGTGCGACAACACCGTCCTGATCCCCTACACCGGGACCGACGCCTCGATCGCCGAGGGCGGATTCCTCGACCAGACGAAGTGGGGCGAGCCGGTCGTCCTCGAGGGCGCGGCCTTCGACGTCAGCTACATCGACCGCCAGGAGAACGGCGCCACCCAGGGCTACTGGGTCCTGCCCAACGGCAACACGCTCTCCCTCGCCAAGGCGACGATGGGGCCCAAGGGCACCGTCCCGCTGGTGACCGGTGCGGTCAGCCGCATCTACGGCGAGAGCCAGCCGTGGGAGTCGGGCAAGAGCTCGCCGACCCCGTCCGACACCACCGAGGGCAGCGACCAGGGCGTCGTCGAGGCGCCGTTCATCGTGTCCAAGGGAGGACGCATGTACCTCACCTACTCGGGCGGAACGGTCGACAAGTACTACTCGCTCGGCCTGCTCACGGCCGACGCGAGTGCCGACCTCCTCAACCCCGCGACGTGGACGCAGACCGCGTTCCCCGTGCTGGACACCGAGGACACCTACTTGGGCCGCCTCGGCGCGGACGAGACGCAGTACTTCTCGCGCCAGCAGGCCGGCACCGGGCACAACTCGTTCGTCGAGGACGAGTCGGGCAACCTGCTCCTCGCCTACCACGCCCGCCCCTACCCGGACCCGCACACGGCGACCGATCCGCAGAACGCGGGCGGCCTGTTCGATTCGGACCGCAACACCTGGTTCAAGGGCGTGAACATCCGCGCGAGCGGCCGGCTCGACCTCTCGCTCTCGAAGGAGCAGGAGGTGGCCTCGGCCAACCGCACCGTCACGGCGACGATCACCGTGAAGGCGCCGGCTGTGCCCGTCACCGCCACTGCAGCGGCTCGCTGCGTCGCGGGCAAGGTGGTGGTCACGCTGACCACTGTCAACAAGGCCGCGTCGACCGCCGACCTCCGCTGGAACACCCTGTGGGGCGCGAAGACGCAGCAGATCGATGCGGGCCGGACCGCCTCGCTGGCCGTGACCACGCGGGCCGCCTCGGTCGCCGCCGGCACCGTCCAGGGGGTCGCCACCGTCGGCAGCGCCTCCGCTCCCGTGAGCGCCGCCTACCCGGCGCTCCGCTGCGGCTGACCTGACCGGGTCCTCCGACCGACGACGCCCGGCCGCCTCTCACCTGAGGGCGGCCGGGCGTCGTCGTTCCGGTCTGCGGTGATGTGCCGGGCGACCGGGTCGCGACCCTCGATGATCTCGGCGGTGCAGCCGGCATCGCGGGAGGAGACCCACCGGATGAAGTGGCCGCGTCGCACGACCGCACCGTTGCGATCCACGAGTCACTCCTCATCGGGGGGAGGTCGTCGGTCGACGAGGTACGGGGTGTCGTGAATCGGACTGGAAGGGGCGAGCCGGTCTGTCGCTCCTGCACGAACCGGTCCCACCGTCTCACTGGACGAGGGCGACGTCCGCCTCGTCCCAGGCGCGGTCGAGGTCCTCCTTCCTCCCTCGGACGAGGAGGAATCCGATGGTGACGGGCGAGAACGCCGTGATCGCGACCGTCAGGGCGAGGTTCGCGAGCCCGGCCCCAGCGGTCCCGTTCCGAGAACGATCTGGAAGGAGAACGCGAGAGAGAGGACGGCGCCGATCATGACGGCGCCGTCGGCGGCATGAATCAGGATCGCGCCACCTCGCGCACGACGCAGGGTGAAGGGGCGGCAACGGCCGGCGTGGAGTCGCCGGAGCCCTGAGCGGCGACTGGTGCTCCGCGGGGGCGTCGTCACGGGCGAGCCGTGCCTGAGCGCGCGCCGGCGGGGAGCTCGCACAGCTCGTCGGGATTCGCGTCGGCAGTGCCTCCGGCTGCGGTCGGCCTCGTGATCCTGAGCGGGTGTGACGCGGTCACGAGCGAGGGGACCGCGAGGCCGGGACCTGCCTGCGACCCGGCGCGTCGGACCCCCGGATCGACGCCGAACAGACTCGACGCGCCCGCGCAGGCGCTCGGTTCGTCAGCGGGTCAGCAGCGCGACGTGGATCTCCTCGGCGAGGAGGTCCAGTGCTCTGGCATGGGACGCCAGGAAGGCCCGGCCGTCGCGCGTGATCGAGAAGCGCTCGATGCGCTGCAGCGGGGTCCTCCTGCCTCTCTCGAGGAGCACCAGACCGTGGCGTGAGAGCCGGAGGAGGCGCTTGCGCACCTCGACGACATCGACCCGGTCGCCGGAGCGGTGGTCGAGAACCTCTCGGAGGCGGGACTCGTCGCGGTTCTCGCCGGTCGCGAGCGCGATCAGGATGAAGACGTCGGTGCTGCAGTCGAGCCCGCAGGCTCCGCAGCGGTTCGTGCACCGCGCAGGGCGTGCGAGGGACACGAGGAATCGATCGAGGCGCATCACGGGTGTCTCCTGGGGAACGGCGGTCTCCTGCTGCAACGGGAGGAAGGGGGGCTGGGCCGGTCACCGCCGGGGGGACTCAGGAGAGAGGGAGGGCGTTGCCGTTGATCAGCAGGAGGTCGTGTCCTCCGACCGCAGCTGCGCTGCCGGCCGCTCCGTCGTCCTTCTCCTCGGTGAGGGTGTGCGACTGCGCGACCTTCGTCAGCACGGGCCCGATCGTCGGGACCGTCCCGGCCCTCCTGCTGTGGTGCATCTCGTCGGTCGTCCTTCTGAGGTGGCGGCACTGCAGGGCGGCGCAGTGCCGGTCGGGGGCGGGACGACGAGGGAGCGGGCGATCGTGGCGCCCGCTCCCTCACCGTCTCAGCGGCAGCTGCGCGCCGGGTAGTCGACGCTCGTCTGCGTGCTGACCGTCTTCCCGTCGACGACGGCCCTTCCTGTCGCGGCCACCGACCCCGCGGGGATCGAGACCGCTCGGGTGGTGACGGCGCTCGACGCGGACGATCCCGGAGCGACTCCGGTCACGGTCTTCGAGCCGAAGGCGGTGACGGTCGTGATGTCCATGATCGAGCGGCTGTCGTTCTTGACCACAGTGGTCAGGACGACCTTCCCGCTGACGCAGCGGGTCGACGCCGTGGCGGTCACGGTCAGGGGCGACGTGACGGTGACCTTGGCGGTCACAGTCCGGTTCGCGGGTGCGACCTCCTCCGTCGGCGTCAGGTCGAAGACCGGCCGGCCGTCGGCGGCGTAGTGGATGCGGGCGAGACGGGTGTCGCGTCCGTCACCCCCGACTCCGTTGCCCCAGGTGTGGTAGACGTACACGTCGTTGCCGTCCTCGTCCTGGGTGACGGCTCCGTGGCCGGGACCCTGCTCGTAGGTGCGGTAGTCGAGGACGCCGTCGGGCAGGGGGACGCTCTGCAGGAGCGGGGCGTCGTACTTGGTCCAGCTCGCGATGTCGGTCAGGTCACTGCCCTCCTTCGCCCAGGCGCCGCCCACGATGTACTTCGGGCTGACGCCGCTGCTGGAGTAGACGAGCGTGATCTTCCCGTCGCGCTGGATCGCGAACGCTCCCTCGGACAGGTGGTCCTCGAACGTCAGCGAGGGCACGATGATCGGGGTCGGCTCGCCGATGACGCGGGTGGGGTTCGCGGGATCGACCTTGGCGATCCAGGTCGCCGGGTCGCTCACTCCGTTGTCGACGTAGCGCTGGGACCAGGCGTAGTACGCAGTTCCACCGGACTCGAAGTAGGTCATGTCGAGGCTGATGTTGCGTCCCGTGCCGGGGCGTCCGAGGGCGCTCCCATCGCTCTTCACGACGGCGCGCGGCGCGCTCCAGTCGGAGGGGTTCGCGGGGTCTCCGCCGTCGCGCAGCTGCATGATGTGCGCCTGCACCGTGAACCACTGACCGTTCTGGTTCGACTGGTCGTTGTCCGGGTTGAAGCACGGGGCGAACAGGATGGAGAGCTTGCCGCCGATCTCGTGGATCTCGGGGGCCCAGTAGCAGCCCGCGATCACCTTGCCCTCGGCGGTGCGGTCCATCCGCGTGGTGCGGTTGAGGAGGTCCACCTCACGGGCTCGTCCGCCGTTGTCGTCGCTGAGCTGGTCGATGCTGTCGGCGACCCGGATCGGCAGGTGCTGCGAGGCGACGTTGTTGTTGTTCGTGTCGTCCGTGGCGGTGAAGAGGTACTGCGTCTTCCCGTTGCGCTCGTAGCGGTAGATCGTCGGATCCGCGCGGTTGTAGGCGAACGGCTCGTTGTACTGCCGCTGGCGGACGGTCCCGGAGAGGTCGTACGTTCCCGGGCCCTTCGCAGCGAGGTCGGCGAGCTGCTGCTGGTTCCAGTCGATGCCGAGGCTGCCGGTCGAGCCGTCGTTGTAGGAGAGCTGCGCCTTCACTCCGGACAGGGCGGAGGTGTCGCCCTGATCGATCGTCTGCGGTGCGACCGAGGATCCGGTGTTGACCGTGCGGCCGAACCTCTTCACGAGCGAGTCGGCGACGGAGCCGGAGACCGTCAGCGCGCCGCCCGGCAGAGCGTCGGCGACGCGGCCCGGGACTCCGGAGAGGTCGGGAGCGGCGACGGTGGCGGGGCTTCCTCCGAGGACCGCACCGCGGTTCCCGTCGGTCACGACGACGCTGCGACGGCCGCCGTCCTTCGGCCAGAACGCCTGCGCGCGGAGCTCGGTGCGGGCGAGGTCAGTGACGGTCGTGTACTTCGCAGCCCCGGAGGAGTCCGTCCAGGAGACGAGGTAGCGGTTCTGGTCCGTGTCGAAGACGGCCTTCGGCGCGACGACGCCGCCGGTGGTGCCGAGGTCGATGAGGCCGAGCTCGGTGAAGTCGGACGCGGTGGCGTCCGTGGCCTTGAAGACCAGAGCGCTCGAGGCCCCGGTGCCGTCGGACGCGCCCGACTGCAGGACGCGCGTGGCGATCACGCCGACGGTGCCGTCGGCGAAGGTGAACAGCGAGGGGTTCGCGAGGCCGCGGTTGTCGGCCTTGTCGGTTCCGAGGAAGACCCCGTCGGCGAAGAGGACTCCCGAGTTGCCCGAGAGCGGTGCTGCGTCGGCGACGGACGAGCCGAGTGCCAGGTGGAGGCCGCGGGCGATCGTGTCCTGGTTCGCCTTGTCCTCGCCGGTCGGCGTCCGGGTGTACGACACCACGGTCTTCGCCGTGGAGGCGCTGAGGACGGTGGTGCGGAAGGTCTTCGTCAGCGTGGTGGCGCCGACCTTCACGGAGGCGGTGAGCGCGAGTGCCCGGTCGGTCGCCGAGTCGTTCACGAGGCGGCTGCCGGACAGGCCGGCACCGTCCGCGCTCCACGACACGGTGTAGCCGGCGACCGTGGGAAGAGCGGTTCCGGAGGCGACGGTCGGCGGGACGACGAGGGCGGTGCGCAGGCGCGCCGTGGCGTCGGCCTCGGTGTCGGCGGCGACGGTGACGGTTCGCGCGCTGCCGGTGGCGGCGGATCCGGCGAAGGTCGCGGTCGGGGTCAGGGTCACGGTGGCGTTCGCCGATCCGGGTACCGGGCGGCGCACGGAGCCGTCGGTGCCGATCACCGCGGGGTCGCTGCTCGCCCACGTGAGGACGGAGCCGCCCGCGCCGTGGGTCGGCAGGGGGAGGTCGCTGGTGACGGGCCCGGTGACGGCGATGGTCGCCGCGGCGGCGTCCGATGCGGCGATCGCGGCGGCGGCCGGAGCCGCGTCCTCGCGCACCTGGTCCTGGGTCAGGGCGGAGGAGTAGACGTGCACGTCGTCCATCGCCCCGGCGAAGAGGGGGTCTGGGCCGTAGAACGACTTGCCGAGGAGGCCGGAGAAGGCGGAGGTGCCGACAGTCGCCGCTCCGGTCGCGGAGGTCGGGGTGGTCTGGGCGAGCCGGCCGTCGACGTAGGTCGAGACGCTGACGCCGCTGCGCAGGACCACGGCGACGTGGCTCCAGCGACCGGTGGCGGCGGGACCGGAGTCGGCCGCACGCTGCTCCGAGCCGTTCTTCACGGCGCCGATCAGGTTGCCTCCGCACTGGGGCGTGGTGAAGAGGTACCGCTCGGTCGACTGCCCGAGCGCGTACGCCCAGCTGCAGCTCTGGTTCCCCTCCCAGCGCAGCCAGGCCGACATGGTCACATCGGTGGTGGCCGCCGTGGTCAGTCCGGGCGCGATCTCGGCGTAGGCGGCGGAGCTGCCCGCGGCACCGCCGGGGAGGCGCAGTGCGCGGTCGGTGCCGCCGCGCGGACCGGCGACGGTCGTCGCTCCGGTCCCGCGCACGGTGGCGGAGCGGCCGGCAGCGGAGTCGGTCAGGGTCGTGCCCGCGCCCACGGCGGAGCCGACAGCGGCGGACGAGGAGAAGTCGTAGGAGAGGACCGGGCTGGGCACCGCGGCCTGTGCGGGTGCCGCGCCGAGCGCAGCCCCTCCCGCTGTCAGGCTCGCGGCGACCAGGAGGGCCGTCGTGCGTCGGAACCGCATTGTTCGTCTACTTCCGTGGGAGAGGTGGATGCGGGGAGCACGGACCCAGGGTCCATGCTCCCCTGCTCCGGTGGCCGGAGGCCCCGGAACGGAGGAGGACAGGGGAGGGGCGGCTGGACGCCGCCCCTCCCCTGTCACCGGCCTAGCGGCAGGTGAGCGCCGAGTACGGCGCGGTGGCCGTCCTGGTGCCGTTCGCGTCCTTCGAGGCGACGCTCACCTCGCCCGCGGTGACCGAGGTCGCCCGGGTGGTGAAGGCGGCGGACACGGACTTGCCGGGAGCGACCCCGGCGAAGGTCCTGCTCCCCCACTGCGAGCCGACGGTCATCTCGACCGTGGAGCCGCTCGTGTTGGTGCCGGTCGCGGTGACCGTCACCTTGCCGGCGACGCAGCGGCTCGCGGCCGAGGCCGTCAGCGACGGTCCGGGAGGAGCCGTGGCGGTGATGGTGGCGATGGCCGGCGTCGCTGCCGAGTTGGCGAGCTGTCCGCGCACCTGCACGGTGTCGCCCGCCTTCTTCAGCGAGCTGAGATCTGCGGTCGCCCACGTCACGGCGACCGTCTCACGGTGGCCGTCCTTGAACGTCGCGCCCACCGTGGCGGGCAGGTCGACGGTGGTCGATCCGGCCTGCACGGTCCGCGCCACGGCGTCGATCGAGGTCACCAGGAGCGACGGGTTCCACTTCGCGGCGAGCCCGTCGCGCTCCTTCGCGGTGATGGAGACGACGGATCCGTGGCGGGGCGACGTCGGCAGCGAGAAGCTGCTGGGGATCGTCCACTGGATGTCGCCCTCGAGCGAGTTCGTGCCGAGCGGGATGTAGCCGCGTCCGCCGTAGTTGTCGGTCCAGAGGAAGTACTTGTACCCCGCCCGGTCGCCCTCGTTGGTCTTGAAGATCTCGGGACCCTCGACCTCCGGCGTTCCGGCGGTGCGGCCGATGCAGGTGTCGATAAGGCTCCACGCTCCGGAGGCGGTGGTGGCGCGGAGGTTCGTCGACTTCTGTCCGATGATGTCGGGCGAGGGGCAGCCGCTGGTCTGGGTCGCCTTCGTGAAGCGGTAGTAGGTGTCGCCGTCCTTGAGCATCGTGGCGTCGATCAGTCCGTTGCTCTTGTTGAGCGAGGGGACGTCAGCGGCCTTGAACCAGACCTCGGGGGTGGTGAAGTCGCGGAAGTCGCGCGTGGTGGACGTGAGGATCTGCGGTCCGTTGCCGTCCTCGACGTTGCGCGTGCTGTCGGTGAAGAGGGCCGAGGTCCAGTAGACGACGTAGGCGTCGATGGTGGGGTCGTAGGTGGCCTCCGGTGCCCAGGTCATGCCCGCGTTGGGCAGGTTGACCTCGACGTGGCGCTGCTGGCCCCAGTTGACGAGGTCCGTGGACTCCCAGATCTCGAGGTAGCGGCTGCCGCGGTTGGTCGATCCGCCGAAGCCGGTGGTGCCGACGGAGAGGTCGGTGGCCATCAGGAAGAAGCGGTCGCCCTCCTTCGAGCGGAAGACGAACGGGTCGCGCAGCCCCTTCGTGCCCATGGTGGAGGTGAGGATCGGCTGGGCGTCGTTCAGGGTCTTCCACGTGAGCGAGTCGTTGCCGTCGGAGGTCGCGAAGCGGATCTTCTCGCCTTCGATGCTGTCGCCGGTGAAGTACGCGAACAGGTACGCGTCGAGGTCGCTCGCGGCCACGGGAGCCGCGGCCGGAACGGTGCGCGTGAGCGTCCGCACGAGGGGCGTGGTGCCGGGCACCGTGACCGTCGCGGTGAGGGTGACGGTGGTGTCGGCGGACGGACGCGTGAGCGAGCCCTTCGCGACGACGTTCGGCGCGGTGCCCTTGTCGGCGGAGGTGATGACGGCCTCGTTCGACGAGGTCCAGCTGACCACGGCGCTGGAGCTGTTCGCGCGCGCGGCGGTGGCGGCGACGTCGGCTCCGGTCGAGGGCAGGTTCAGGCTGCCGCGCACCGGTCCGGCGAGAGCGGGATCGTTGCTGATGCCGTCGGCTACGGCCCGGGCGAGCTCGGCCTCGGCGCTGTCACCGGCGGCGTACGCCGGGACGAACACGGTGGTGGCACGGCCGACGACGGTGATGCCGCCGTGGACGGCGGTCGGGGTCAGCGTGACGGTGGCGTCCGGGCTGCCCGCGGCGGGCCGGGTGACGACGCCGCTGGTGCTGACGACGCCGGGGGCGCTCGACGTCCAGGTGATCGTGGAGCCGTTGGCGCCGGTCGTAGGGAGGGCGAGGTTCGAGGTCACGTTCGAGGTGTCGCCGAGCGAGACGGCGGCGTCCTGGTTCGCGAGAACCGAGTGCACGGATGCGGCGCTCTGCTGCACCTGGCCGGCGGTGAGCGCGGAGGTCCAGACCTGCATGTCGTCGATGGCACCGGCCCAGTAGGCGTCCGCGCCGTAGAACGATTTGCCGAGGAAGCCGGAGAACGTGGACGTGCCGATCGCGGACGCGGCGGTGAAGGTCGTGCTGCCCTGGCCGACGAGAGCTCCGTCGAAGTAGGTCGAGACCGACTGGCCGCCCTTGACGACGACCGCCATGTGCACCCAGCGGTTCGCGGCGACCGGAGTGTTGCCTGCGGCCCGCACCTCGGAGCCGCTCTTGATCGCGCCGAAGCCGGCCGGTCCGCACTTCGTGGTGGAGAGGACGTGGGAGTCGACGCTGGAGCCGAGCGTGAAGGGCCAGGTGCAGTCCGGAGCACCGCTCCAGCGCAGCCAGGCGGACATCGTGACGTCCTGCGTGCCGGCGGGGATCAGGCCCGGGGCGATCCGGACGTGCGGCGCGGCCGACGTGCTCGATCCGCCCGGGAGCGAGAGAGCGCGGTCGGTGGAGGCGCCGGAGGGACCCGCGACGCTGGTCGCGCCGGAGTTGATCAGGGTGCCGGGGTGGTTGCCCGGAGCGGAGTCGGCGACGACGGCTCCATTGGCGAGCGTCGCGCCGATGCCGTCGAACGAGTACTGCAGCGCGGGAGCGGGGACGGTCTCTGCGGCGCCGGCGGCGCCGATCGGTCCGAGGACGCCGCCGAGGCAGGCGATGGCGAGCGTCAGCGCGGCGCCCGCTCGGGGGAGGCGTGAGCGCCGGGTGCGCTCCTGCCGGGGGGTTCGTGACATGGGGGGTCCTTCAGGTGAGGGGTGGAGGGGAGGTCGGGACCGCGGCGGAACGCGACGGCGGAGGCCGGAGACGGAGGCCGCGGGGCTGGTGGGGAGCAGTAGCGCGAGGGGATGCGAGCCGGGCCGTGGAGGCGGCGGCCGATCCCGGCCGATCCCGCCGAGCGGGGCGGGCGGGATCGGCCGGGATCGGCCGCCGCC
>NZ_PSVE01000026.1:0-56699 GCF_002931775.1 Rathayibacter sp. AY1F4 | reverse complement strand
AGGCCGGGGTATAAAATTGGCATTGAACATAGTGCACGCTGTTGAGTTCTCAAGAATCGGACACATCCCGCCTCCACACCAGAACGGTGCTTCACAACGGAAGTGATCGAAGATGTTGTTGCTTGCGTCATACGCGTCTTCTCGGTAGACTAGGGGAGGTTTCTTTCTCCCTGTCGCCGTGGCAACTTGTATAACTTAGCACATCCGCAGGCCGTGTCAAATCCGGCTTCTTCGCGATGTCGTCACGCTCGTAGGCGCTCCGACGTTGCTCGGTTCAGGACCTGAGTCCTGCGCCGGGCGGCGAAGTTGCTGGATCCGAGGAATCCTGCGAAGGCTTTACATCCGTGCGGCAGACCTGCTCCGAAAAGCTGTCTTGCCGAGTGGATGGTCCCGATTGAGGCCGGGACGTAGGAGCTGCTGCTCTTTCCGTTTCCCTGCGGCCTTTGTGGCGACTCGGAATAAGTTACGCAGCGATCGCGATGCTGTCAAACGACGGGCCGAAATCGCACATCCCGGGCGTGTCGGGATCAGGGGTCCTCCCCGTCGGCGCCCGGATCCGCGGGCGGATCCGGGGTCCGAGCCGGCTGCATCGGACCGAGGCGGGCACCCGCGCGCGGGATCCGACTCCACCGAGTGGAGGGACCCTCCCCGGAAACGACGAGGAGCGCGCGACCCGGATCGCTCCGGTACCGCGCGCTCCTCGAGGGGATGCCGGGACTACGCCCCGATGCCGACCGCCTCAGGGGAGACGTCCGCACCGGGAGCAGAGGGCTCGAGCGCCTCGGCGACGCGCTGCGAGAGCGACGAGTCGACGTTCGCCCAGTACTGGAGCACGCGCTGCCGCAGCTCCGGACGGGTGACCTTCGACACGTGGCCGGCGATGTTCGCGACCAGGCGGGCGCGCGCGTCGTCGTCGAGGACCTCGCGGTAGAGCGTCCCCGCCTGACCGAAGTCGTCGTCCTCCGGGTGGAGAGTCGCCGCGGCGCGCGTCAGCTCGCCGTCGGTCTCCCAGCCGGCCGACTCCGCCGCCCGGGCGGGATCGGCGTGGGCGCCGCCCATCGTGTTCGGCGCGTAGACGGGCACCTCGGACTTCTGGAAGTCGAACCGCATGGGGCCGTCCTTCGAGTACGAGTGCACGGGCGACTTCGGCGCGTTCACCGGCAGCTGCGCGTGGTTGGTCCCCACGCGGTAGCGGTGCGCGTCGGCGTAGCTGAAGATGCGCGCGAGGAGCATCTTGTCGGGGCTTGCCGCGATCCCGGGCACGAAGTTCGAGGGGGCGAACGCCGCCTGCTCGATCTGCGCGAAGTAGTTCTCGGGGTTCCGGTCGAGCGTCATGGTTCCGACCTCGATCAGCGGGTAGTCGGCGTGGGGCCAGACCTTGGTGAGGTCGAACGGGTTGAACCGGTAGCTCTTCGCGTCCTCGTACGGCATGACCTGCACGGACAGCGTCCACGAGGGGAAGTCGCCGCGGTCGATCGCGGAGGACAGGTCGCGGATGTGGAAGTCCGCGTCCTCACCGGCGATTTGGTCGGCTTGCTCCTGGCTCAGGATCTCGACGCCCTGGTCGGTCGTGAAGTGGTACTTGACCCAGAAGCGCTCGCCGGCGGCGTTGATCCACTGGTAGGTGTGCGAGCCGAAGCCGTCCATGTGCCGCCACGAGGAGGGGAGGCCGCGGTCGCCCATGAGCCACGTGACCTGGTGGGCCGACTCGGGCGAGAGGGTCCAGAAGTCCCACTGCATGTCGTGGTCGCGCAGGTGGCTGCCGGGCAGGCGCTTCTGCGAGCGGATGAAGTCGGGGAACTTGATGCCGTCGCGGATGAAGAAGACGGGGGTGTTGTTGCCGACGAGGTCGTAGTTGCCCTCGCTCGTGTAGAACTTCAGCGCGAAGCCGCGGGGGTCGCGCCAGGTGTCGGGCGAGCCCTGCTCGCCGGCGACCGTGGAGAACCGCGCGAGCATCTCGGTCTCGACTCCGGGCTGGAAGAGCGCGGCACGCGTGTAGGCGCTGACGTCGGCGGTGGTGGTGAAGCGTCCGAAGGCTCCGCCGCCCTTGGCGTGGACGACCCGCTCCGGGATGCGCTCACGGTTGAACTGGGCCAGCTTCTCGACGAGGTAGTGGTCGTGGAGCGCGAGGGGTCCGTCGGCTCCGACGCTCAGCGAGTGGTCGTCACTCGCGACCGGTGCTCCGGAGTTCGTGGTGGTGAATCGTTCCTCGGTCATGTTCCTCCTGTCGGCGAGGGGCACGGAGCCCGCCGCTGCGGTGTAGCGGATGTCGGTCAGTGGGCCAGGGCCAGGCAGTCGGGGCAGGTGCCCCAGAACGTGACGTCGGCGGTGTCCACGGCGAAGCCGCTCGCGGTCTGCGGATGCAGGCACGGCGCCTCCCCGACGACGCAGTCGACGTCGGCCACGTCCCCGCAGCGCCGGCACACCACGTGGTGGTGGTTGTCGCCGACCCGCAGCTCGAACCGGCGGGGGTGGCCCTCCGGCTCGATGCGGCGGACGATCCCGGCGTCGGTGAACGCCGAGAGCACTCCGTAGACCGCCTGGGCCGAAGCCTCGGGGAGGCCCTCGCGCACTCGGGCCAGGACCGCGTCCACCCCGGAGTGCGGGTGCTCCTCGAGAGCGAGGAGCACCGCGCGCCGGGTGGCGGTGACCTTGAGCCCGGAGGCTCGGAGCCGCTCGTCCACTGTCGTCATGCCGAGGACACTACCCGAGTTGTCTTGAGCGGATCAAAACAACGGGCGGCGTGGCGCGCTCATCCGGGTGAACGGCCGGGAACGCTCCGGCGGCCACGCGGAGGCTCCGATCAGGCGACCGGACCCTCGACCAGCACGACCTGGGCGGAGCGGGCGGCGCCCGCGGAGTCGGTCCACGAGATCGTCACCGACTCCCCGGGCTCGCGCTGCGCGAGCGAGGCGGACAGCTGGTCGGCCGAGGCGACGGCGACCCCGTCGACCGCGGTGACGACGTCCCCCGCCTCGAGGCCCGCCTGCGCGGCCGGCCCGCCCTCGACGACTCCGCCGATCACGGCGCCGGACGCGGTGGTCGCGAGCGCGCGCGAAGTCGGCGACGCGGTGCCGGAGGAGAGGGAGACGCCGAGGAAGGCCGGGTAGCCGATCTCGACGGTGGCCGTGTCGGCGCCCGCCTCGATGGTGGCGACGATGTCCAGGGCCTTCGAAATCGGGATCGCGAAGCCGGTGATGTCGGCCGTCCCGCTGGAGGCGGCGGTGTCCATCCCCACGACGCGGCCGGCGGAGTCGACGAGCGGGCCGCCGGAATCGCCCGAGACGATGTCGGCATCGGTCTGGATCAGCCCGGTCAGCGTCTCGGCGGAGATCCCCGACTCGGAGCGGGTGGTGATCTGCTGATCGAGACCCGTGACCGTGCCGGTGGCGGCGACCAGGTCGCCCGTCCCTCCCGCGTTGCCGACGGCGGTCACGGCGTCGCCCAGAGTGACCCCGTCCGTGTCGAGCGAGGCGGGAGTGAGGCCGGAGGCGTCCTCCAGCTGAAGGACGGCGACGTCGTTCGTCGCGTCGGTGCCGACGACGCGGGCGGTGTAGCTGCGGCCCGTCGACTCCACCGTGACCGAGATCGCGGTGGCGCCCTCGACGACGTGGTTGTTGGTGAGGATCATGCCGTCGGAGGTGAGGATCATGCCGGTGCCGGCCGAGCGGGCGCCCTGGTAGGTGAGCTCGGAGGTGATCGTGACGACGCCGGCGGTCTGCGCGGTGCTCGCGGCCACGGCGTCGGTCGCGCCGGTGGCCGGCTCGGAGGCGGAGGAGCCGCCCTGCATCGAGCCGTACGGGGAGGAGCCGCCCTGCGTCGAGCCACCCCAGGAGGGGACGATCACGTACCCGCCGCCGAAGGATCCGCGCGAGCCGCCGGGGTAGGCGATCGTGGTGGCGCCTGCCGAGGCGGAGGAGGCCGCCTCGGTGCGGCCGGCGGTGGCGACTCCGCCTGCTGTCACTCCGATCAGCACGGCGAGGCCGAGGCCGCCGGCGATCAGCGCCCGACGACGACGACGGCGGTCGTCCGCGCGCAGCGCGCGCACCTCGTCGGCGCCCGTGGCCTTGGTGGTGGCGGGCTGGTCGGTGAGCTCTCGCTCGTCGGATTCGTGTCGCTCGTTCATGGTGTCGTCCTCGTGCCGGGGCCGCCCCTGACGGCGACCGGTTCCCATTCCACGCCCGGCCTCCCGGCGCCGCCTGGATGTCGCTTATGCGGTTCCTATGAGCGCTCACCTCCCGAAAGGTTGTAGCTTCAACCAAAAGCAGGTAGCGTCTTTGCCGTGACCACCTCCTCCCCCGACCTGCTCGCTCCCGACACCGCGATGGGCGCGGTGACCCTCCGCGTCGCCGACCTCGACGGGATGATCGCCTACTACCGCGACGCCGTGACGCTCGAGCTGCTCTCGCACGACGGACCGGTCGCGGTGCTCGGCCGCGGCGGAGTGCCGGCCGTGATCCTCCAGCACGCGCCCGAGCTGGTGCACGCCTCGCCGCGCAGCGCCGGCCTCTTCCACACGGCGATCCTCTTCGAATCGGAGGCGGCGCTCGCCGCGGCCGTGTACAGCGTCGCGACCCGGCACCCCGGCTCCTTCACCGGCAGCTCCGACCACCTGGTCAGCAAGGCCTTCTACTTCGACGACCCCGAGCACAATGGCGTCGAGCTCTACTGGGACCGCGACCGCACGCAGTGGTCGTGGACGCACGGGCGGATCGAGATGAGCACGCTCTTCCTCGACCCGAACGCGTTCCTGCAGGAGCACCTCACCGAGGAGTCGATCGCGCAGCCGCGCCTCGGCGGCGCCTCCGTCGGCCACGTGCACCTGAGCGTGGGCGACGTCGCCACCGCGAAGGAGTTCTACGTCGACCGGCTCGGCTTCGAGACGACGATCGCGTACGGCGGGCAGGCGCTCTTCGTCTCGGCGGGCGGCTACCACCACCACATGGCGATGAACACCTGGAACTCGGCGGGCGCCGGACGCCGGCAGCAGGCCCTCGGCCTCGGACAGGTCGAGATCGTGGTGCCCGGCGCCGACGACCTCGGCGCGCTCGGCGAGCGGCTGGCCCGCTCCGGAGTCGCCACCCGCGACGACGGCCGCACCCTCGCCTTCGAGGACCCCTGGGCGAACGCGATCCGCGTCACGACCTCCTGAGCGCCGCCGACCGCGGGGACCCCCGCGGGTACGATGGTCGCGCGGAAGACCGCACTCCCTCGAGACTCCGGAGAACACGGTGCCCACGATCGTCGTTGAAGTCATGCCCAAGGCCGAGCTGCTCGACCCGCAGGGGAAGGCCGTCGCCGGCGCGCTCGCGCGACTGGGCCACTCCGCCCTCCACGGCGTGCGGGTGGGCAAGCGCTTCGAGATCACCGTCGACGAGGTGACCGACGAGGTGCGCGCCTCGGTGCAGCGCATCGCCGACGAGATGCTCTCGAACTCGGTGATCGAGGACGTCGTCGGGATCCACTACCCGGCGGAGGCCGCCCGATGAGGATCGGCGTCATCACCTTCCCCGGCTCGCTCGACGACCGCGACGCCCAGCGCGCAGTCCGGTTCGCGGGTGCGGAGCCGGTCGCGCTGTGGCACGGCGACCACGACCTCGACGGCGTCGACGCGATCGTCCTGCCGGGGGGCTTCTCCTACGGCGACTACCTGCGCTGCGGCGCCATCGCCTCCCACTCCCCGATCATGCGCGAGGTCGTCGACGCGGCGAACGCCGGGACCCCGGTCCTCGGCATCTGCAACGGCTTCCAGATGCTCACCGAGGCGCACCTGCTGCCCGGCGGCCTGATCGCGAACGACATCGGATCCTTCGTCTGCCGCGACCAGCGCCTGATGGTCGCGAGCACCGAGACCGCCTGGACGAACGGCTTCGAGCCCGGCCAGGAGATCACGATCCCGCTGAAGAACGGCGAGGGCGGCTACATCGCCTCGGCCGACACGCTGCTCGAGCTCGAGGCGGAGGGACGCGTCGTCGTCCGCTACCTCGGCCACAACCCGAACGGCTCGATGAACGACATCGCCGGCATCAGCAACCGCCGCGGCAACGTGGTGGGGCTCATGCCGCACCCGGAGCACGCCGTCGAGGAGGGCTTCGGGCCCGACACGGCCGCCGCGATGCGCTCGGGCGTCGACGGGCTGACCTTCTTCACGTCCGCGCTGCGGTCGCTGCTCGCCTCCGCCTGACGCAACCGGTCCGGGCGGCTCCGCCCGCCCGCTACGCACGAGACCCCCGGTTCCGGCCGGGGGTCTCGTGCGTGATGGGCGATGTTCGCGGCGCCGCTCAGGGCCCGGTCAGGACCTCGGGCTCGGGGGTCATCGAGATGGTGGGGATCGAGGCGGTGATCACGGTGCCGTCGGAGCGGCGGGTGCCCTCGATGTCGGACGTGGTCGGCGCGCCGTGCAGGCGGCGGCCCTGGTGCGTGAGCGCGACGCGCACCGGGCTGCCGGCGGCGACGTGCACGCGCTCGTCGCGGACGGTGATCGCGGCGGAGTCGCCGGTCTCGACCGTCAGCAGGACCTCGGTCTGCGTCACCTCGACGCGCACGCGCGTGCCGTGGAGGGTGATGCGGAAGGCGAGGCGGTCCCAGTCGTCGGGCAGGCGCGGATCGAGCGTGATCCGGCCGCCGTGGTCGCGCATCCCGCCGAAGCCGTAGACGAGGGCGCTCCAGACGCCGCCCGTCGAGGCGACGTGGATGCCGTCCGCGGTGTTGCGGTGCAGGTCGGCGAGGTCGACGAACAGCGCCGACAGGAAGTAGTGGCGGGCCAGGTCGCTGTAGCCGACCTCGGCGGCGATGATCGACTGCACGACGGCCGAGAGGGTCGAGTCGCCGGTGGTCAGCGCGTCGTAGTACTCGAAGTCGGCGCGCTTCTGCTCGGCGGTGAACTCGTTGCCCTGCAGCAGCAGCGCGAGCACGACGTCGGCCTGCTTGAGCACCTGGAAGCGGTAGATCACCAGCGGGTGGAAGTGCAGCAGCAGCGGGCGCTTGCTCGCGGGGGTGTTCTCGAGGTCCCACAGCTCCTTCTCGAGGAAGGCCGCGTCCTGCGGGTGGATGCCCGCCCGCGCGTCGAAGGGGATGTGCATCTTCTCGGCGGCGCGCGCCCACTCGAGCACCTCGCCCTCGTCGAGAGCGAGGCGGTCGGCCATCCGCTCGTACGCGGCGGGCTCGACGGCCTTCAGCAGCTCGACGGCGCGGGCGGCCGAGCGGAGGTTCGCCCGGGCCATGACGTTCGTGTACAGGTTGTCGTTGACGACGGTCGTGTACTCGTCCGGCCCCGTCACTCCGTGGATGTGGAAGTGGTCGTCGCCGTTGCTGCGCCAGAAGCCCAGATCGGCCCACATCCGCGCGGTCTCGACGAGGATGTCGATCGCTCCGCGGGCGAGGAAGTCGTCGTCGCCCGTGGCACCCACGTACTGCATGAGCGCGTAGGAGATGTCGGCGTCGATGTGGTACTGAGCGGTGCCTGCGGCGTAGTACGCCGACGACTCCTGACCGTTGATGGTGCGCCAGGGGAAGAGCGCGCCGCGCTGGTTGAGCTCGGAGGCGCGCGCCCGGGCGGCCTCGAGCATGTTCTGCCGGAAGCGCAGGGCGTTCCGGGCCACGAGGGGCGCCGTGTAACTGAGGAACGGGAGGACGTAGACCTCGGTGTCCCAGAAGTAGTGGCCGCCGTAGCCGGAGCCCGAGACGCCCTTCGCCGCGACTCCGCCGCCGTCGGTGCGGGCGGTGGACTGGGCGAGCTGGAAGAGGTTCCAGCGGGTGGCCTGCTGGATCGCGGGCTGGCCGTCCAGCTGCACGTCGGAGCGGGTCCAGAAGTCGTCCAGCCACTCGCGCTGCTTGACGAACTGCTCCTCGACCGGCGTCTCGCGGGCGCGGTCGAGCGTGCGGTCGCAGCGGTCGGCGAGCTCGCGCACGGGCACGCCGCGGGAAGTGTGGTAGGTCAGCGTCTTGACCAGGCGGACCGGCCGGCCGGCCTTGGCCTTCACGCGGTAGACGTGCTTGGCGAGGTCGTCGTCGATCTGGGAGGTCTGGTCCCACTCGTTCTCGGTCTCGAGCTGGTGCTCGGCGCCGCAGGCGACGGTCATCTGGGAGTTGGTGGTCCGGTAGCCGAGGAGGTAGCGGGTGCCGCTGACGCGCTTGAGGCGCGGCTGGAGCACGCGGTCCTCGAACGACTCCGCCTTGCGCGGGTCGAAGCCGGCCCCCTCGCTGCCGGAGGGGGCGTGGTACTCGTCGACGCCGTCCTGGCGGTTGAGGATCTGGCTCGAGATCAGCACGGACGCGTCGTGGTCGAGCATCTCGACCTCGTAGTCGAGGATCGCGAGGTGCCGGTCGGTGAAGGAGACCAGGCGGCGCGAGCGGATCAGGACGCGCTTGCCGGAGGGGGTGCGCCACTCCAGCTCGCGGGTGAGCACGCCGTTCGCGAAGTCGAGGCGGCGCGAGTAGGCGAGGACGTCGGCCTCGCTCAGCACGAAGGGCTCGTCGTCGACGTAGAGGCGGATGATCTTGGCGTCCGGCACGTTGACGATGGTCTGGCCGACGCGGGCGAAGCCGAACGCCTCCTCCGCGTGGCGGATGGGCCAGGTCTCGTGGAACCCGTTGATGAAGGTGCCGTAGGCGTAGCCGTCGCGCCCCTCCTCCACGTTGCCGCGGAGGCCGAGGTAGCCGTTGCCGGTGGCGAAGAGCGTCTCGGTGCGGCCCTGCAGCTCGGAGGCGAACTCGGTCTCGACGAGGGCCCACTCGTCGATCGGGAAGCGGTTCCGGTCGAGCGGGTCGGAGGTGATGGGGTTCATGCGGCGTCCTCGGGGGCGGGAGCGGTGGGGAGGAAGGGGAGCAGCTCGGCCAGGTCGTCCACGACCAGGTCGGCGCCGTGCTCGAGCAGGGTGTCGGCCCCGACTCCGCGGTCGACGCCGACGACGAGGCCGAAGCCGCCCGCGCGGCCTGCCGCGACTCCGGAGTGCGCGTCCTCGAGGACGGCGCACTCGGCGGCCGGGAGGCCGAGGAGCTCGGCCGCGTAGAGGTAGGTGTCGGGCGCGGGCTTGCCGGCGATCGACCGCTCGGCGGCGAGGAGCCCGTCCACGACGACCTCGAAGCGGTCGCGGAGGCCGGCCGCCTCGAGCACCGGCACGCCGTTGCGGGAGGAGGTGACGACGGCGACCTGCACGCCCGCGGCGATCGCGGCGTCGACGAAGCGGAGCGATCCCGGGTAGGGAGCGACGCCGGTCTCGGCGAGGGTGCGGTTGAAGGCGTCGTTCTTGCGGTTGCCGAGCCCGCAGACGGTCTCGAGCGACGGGTCGTCCTCGGGCGCGCCCTCGGGGAGGGTGATGCCGCGCGAGGCGAGGAGCGCCCGGACGCCGTCGTACCGCGGGCGTCCGTCGATGTACCGGAAGTAGTCGGCGTCGGTGTAGCCCTCGGCGATCCCGCGCGAGGAGAGGTACTCCGTGAACAGCCGCGACCAGGCCTGCATGTGGACGTCGGCGGTCGGCGTGAGCACGCCGTCGAGGTCGAACAGGAGCGCGCGGACGCCGCGGAGGGCGGAGGCGTCGGGGCGCGTCGGGGATGCAGTCACGGCGGGGAGGACCTCTGATCGGGGGCAGGCGTTCGGCGGTTCCGCCGATGACGGTCGTCCGCCGCGGACTGCAGGTATCGTATACGCCCCCCGGCCGCCGTGTGGAACCGTTTACACGTCCGTCATCTGCGCGCCGCCGGGGGCGTCGATCCGCTCGGGGGCGAGGCGGTGCCGCCCGAGGGGGAGCATCAGCGGAGTGCCCGAGGTCGGGTCGGTGATGATGCGGCTGTCGAGGCCGAACACGGCGAGCACCGTCTCCTCGGTGAGCACCGCGGCCGGGGTGCCGGAGGCGTGCACCGCGCCGTGCGCGATGGCCACGAGGTGGTCGGCGTAGCGGGCGGCCATGTTGAGGTCGTGCAGCACCATCACCACCGTCGTCCCGCGGGTGCGGTTGAGGTCGACGAGCAGGTCGAGCACCTCGATCTGGTGGCTGACGTCGAGGAAGGTGGTCGGCTCGTCCAGCAGCAGCACGTCGGTCTCCTGCGCGAGGGCCATCGCGATCCAGACGCGCTGGCGCTGCCCGCCGCTGAGCTCGTCGACGGAGCGGTCGGCCAGGGCGGCGGTGTCGGTCGCGTCGAGCGCGGTCGCGACGGCCTCGTCGTCGTGGGCGCTCCAGCGGCTCAGCATCCCCTGGTGCGGATGGCGGCCGCGGCCGACGAGATCCGCGACGGTGATGCCCTCCGGGGCGATCGGCGACTGCGGGAGGAGGCCGAGCGTGCGGGCGAGCTGCTTCGCCGGCGTCCGGTGCACGGCCCTGCCGTCGAGCAGCACGGCGCCGGAGCGGGGCGCGAGCAGGCGCGACATCGAGCGCAGGAGCGTCGACTTGCCGCAGGCGTTCGCTCCGACGATCGCGGTGATGCGGCCGGGCGGGACGACGAGGTCGAGGCCGTCGACGACCGTCCGGTCGCCGTAGCCGAGGGTGACCCCCTCGGCCGTCAGGGTGTGCGCGGTGGTCACAGTGAGCCTCCCGCTCTGTTGCTACGGACGATGAGGTAGACGAGGTACGGCGCCCCGAGGACGCCGGTGACCACTCCGACCGGGTAGCGCAGGCCCAGCCCGAACTGCCCGACGAAGTCGGCGACGAGCACGAGCAGCGCGCCGACGAGGGCCGAGGGGATGAGGAGCGACGCGCCGGGCCCGATCAGGCGGGCGGCGATCGGACCGGAGAGGAAGGCCACGAACGCGATCGGGCCGGCGGCGGCGGTCGCGAAGGCGATCAGCCCGACCGCCGCGACGATCACGACGAGGCGGGTGGCGGTCACGCGGATGCCGAGCGCGGAGGCGGTGTCGTCGCCGAGCTGCGTGGCGGAGAGGTCGCGCGAGCGCGAGAGCAGGACGGGGGTGAGGACGACGACCGCGGCGAGGACCGGCACGACCTCGCTCCAGCTCGCGCCGTTGAGGCTCCCGGTGAGCCAGCGGGACGCCTCCTGCAGGTCCCACGCGGCGGCCTGCGAGAGCACGTAGGCGGTGAGGGAGTCGAGCATCGCGGCGACCCCGATGCCGATCAGGATCAGCCGGGTGCCGGCGACTCCGCTGCGGTAGGACAGGGCGTAGACGAGCAGGGCGACCACGAGTCCCGCGACGATCGCGAGGGCCGAGACCTGCGCGGCCCCGAGCGAGAGCGTCACGATCGCGAAGGCCGCGGCGGCGCTCGCCCCGGCGCTGATCCCGATGATGTCGGGGCTGGCGAGCGGGTTGCGGAGCATGGTCTGGAAGCTCACTCCGCCGAGCCCGAAGCACAGGCCCACCAGCAGGGCGAGGACGGCGCGCGGGAGGCGGAGGCGCCCGACGGTGAAGCTCGCCCCGGGGACCTGCTCGCCGAGGATCACGCGCAGCACCTCGTCGGGCGAGTAGACGGTCTGGCCGACCAGCAGGGAGACGGCGAGGACGGCCGCGATCAGGATCGCGAGCACGGCGACGACGATCCGGCGGCGGGCCCCGCGGCGGCGGCGGCCGGCGGCGACGGCGCGGGCGGTGGCGGAGGGCGCCTCGAGCAGCGCGGTCACAGCTCGCGCACCTTCTGGCGGCGGACGATCGCGATGAACACCGGGGCGCCGACCAGCGCGGTGACGATGCCCACGTCGATCTCGCTCGGGCGCGCGACGACGCGGCCGACGATGTCGGCGCCGATCAGGAGCACGGCGCCGGTCACCGCCGAGAACGGCAGCAGCCAGCGGTGGTCGACGCCGACGAGGAGGCGGCAGGCGTGCGGGACGACCAGGCCGACGAAGCCGATGGGCCCCGTGACCGCGGTCGTCGCTCCGCAGAGCACGACCGCGCCCAGGGCGGCCCCGCCGCGCGCGAGGGCGACCCGCTCCCCCAGGCCCGCCGCGAGCTCGTCGCCGAGCGCGAGGGTGTTGAGGCTCTTGGCCGAGAGCACGCAGAGGACGAGGCCGGCCAGGAGGAAGGGGACCACCTGCGCGATGCTCGCGGACGTCGCGCCGCCCACTCCGCCGATCTGCCAGGAGCGGATGCCGCCCGCGATGTCGGCGCGCGGCAGGACGATCGCGCTGATCACCGAGACCAGCGCGGCCGAGGTGGCGGCCCCGGCCAGGGCGAGCTTGAGCGGAGTCGCGCCGCCGCGCCCGAGCGACCCGACCGTGTAGACGAAGACCGCGGCGACCGCGGCCCCGCCGATCGCGACCCAGACGTAGGCGGCGGAGCTCGTCAGCCCGAAGAAGACGATGCCCGTCACGACCGCGAGCGAGGCTCCGGTGTTCACCCCGAGGATGCCGGGGTCGGCCAGCGGATTGCGGGTCACCCCCTGCATCAGCACGCCGGCGACGCCGAGGGCCGCGCCCGCGATCGCGGCGAGCACGGTGCGCGGGATGCGCTTGGCGACCGCGGCCTGCGCGAACCCGTCCGTGGACCCGCCGAACGCGGCGACCACGTCGCTCCACGCCACCTCCCGCGACCCCACCAGCACCGAGACCACGGCGGCGGCGAGCAGCACGGCCACGGCCGCGACCAGCCAGAGGGCGCGCAGCCGCCTCGGGCGGCGCACGGCGGCGACGCCCGAGGCGGCGGGAGGAGCGGCGAGGGTCACGCGGGTCGGATCCCGGCTCAGGCGGCCGGAGTGCTCTGCGCGGCCTTGGCGGCGGCCTCGTCGAGCAGGTCCAGGTAGTCGTCGAGGACCCACGAGATCGAGAGCGGCGTCGGGTTGGCGGCGGTGCCGAGCGGGGTGGAGGGCAGGCGCACGATGGCGTCGTCGGCGACCGCGGGGATCTGCGAGAGCAGCGGGTCGGCCTTGAGGGTGCTCACGAGCTCGTCGTCGCCGTAGGTGACGATCACGTCGACGTCGCTGAAGGCGTCGGCCTGCTCAGCGCTCTGCGTGAGCGAGAACTTGTCGGTCGCGGCGGAGGCGGTGGCGATGCTGCCCGGGGTCGCCATGCCGAGGTCCTCGAAGAACGCGGGGCGGGTGTCGTGCGAGGTGTAGAAGCTGACCTGGCTGAGGTCCGTCGGGTCGACGTGGGTGAGGAACATCGCCGAGGTGCCGGCCAGCTGCGGGTGCGCGGCGACCTTCTCCTCGATCTCGCCCTCGAGCTCGGTGATCAGGGCGGCGCCCTCGTCGGCCCTGCCCATCGCCTCGCTGTTCAGCGTGATCATGTCGCGCCAGGAGGTGCCCCAGGCGGTCTCGGGGTAGGCGACGACGGGGGCGATCTCGCTCAGGGTGTCGTAGTCCTCCTGCGTGAGGCCGGAGTAGGCGGCGAGGATGACGTCCGGGTCGGTGTCCGAGACGGCCTCGAAGTCGATGCCGTCGGTCTCGTCGAAGAGGACGGGGGTCTCGGCGCCGAGCTCGTCGAGCTTCTCGCTCACCCAGGGGAGGAGCCCGTCGCCGTCGTCGTCGCCGAAGTTGGCGGCGGCCATGCCCACGGGGACGACACCCAGCGCGAGCGGGACCTCGTGGTTGGCCCAGTTGACGGTCGCCACGCGCTCGGGCGCCGACTCGATGGTGGTGGTGCCGAGAGCGTGCTCGATCGTGATCGGCGCGAAGCCGCTGTCGGCGGCGGCGTCGTCTCCGGCGGCCGAGCCGCTGCAGCCGGCGAGGCCGATCGTCAGCGCGGTGGCGGCGAGCAGGGCGAGGGGCGTGGTGGCGCGGTGCATGGGTCCCTTTCGAGAGGCTGTGCGGGAGGCGGCGCAGGGTCCGAGTGGACCGGCACTAAGGACAGCCTAACCAAAGAATGTGCGTGCTCTCAGCCCCGATTCCTCGCCTCCCGAGGTCGGAGGCGCCCCGAGGTGCCGCTCGCGGAGCCCGGAGGCGGCCCCGCCACGGCGGCGAGCGTCACGCCGTCGCGAGCCTCTCGACGGTGCGCAGGTTCCGGGTCGTCGTGGTGGAGCGGTAGGCGGATCGGGCGAGGATCCGTGCGACCGGCGTGTCCGTCGAGGAGCCGCGCGGGCAGCGCCAGTAGAGGACGCCGGCACCCCGGGCGACGAGCTCGACCGCCGGATCCGGCTCGCCGATCGCGGCCTGCGCGGCGTCGAGCGCCTCCTCGTCCGAGCCGAAGACGACGTACGGATGCGCCTCCTCGTCGATCCGCGGGAACGGGTAGGCGGCGAGCGCCGCGGCGAGCGCCTCCTGCGTCACGAGCACGATCCAGGCGTCGTAGCCGAACCGCTCGGCGAGAGCCGCCTCGAGCGCGGGCTTCAGCTCGGCGGCCGGGCGATCGGAGTCGAAGGCCGCGTTGCCGCTCGCGAGGACCGTCCGCACCCGGTCCACGCCGATCCCGGCGACCGTCTCGGCGAGCTCGGCGCTGCGGACGGTGCGGCCGTTGACGTTCACTCCGCGGAGGAGGGCGAGGAACCGGGTCATGCGGCCGACGGTAGCGTGACGGCATGGCGCGCGGAAGCGGACGACGACGACCCCGGCGGACCCTCGAGGAGGAGATCCTGCGGGCGAGCGAGCGCGGACCCGGGGCGAGGACGCGGGCGGAGACCGTCCCTCCCTCCGGACGCCGGCTGGTGGCGCCGCCCGCCTCGGGCACCCTGCTCCACCTCGACGTGGACGCGCTGGTGGCGCTCGCCGCGCGGGAGGACCTGCTGATCGCGCTGGAGCGGCGGATCGGCGAGCACGCGGTGGCCGCGACTCCCGTGCTCTCGTGGTGGTCGGCGACTCCGTCGGTCCCGGGCGAGGAGGAGGAGCGCCGGCTCGACGCGCTCGTGCTGCGGACGGTGGAGCTCGGGGCGGGGCCGGCCGAGGACGTGGACTCGCGGCTGCGGGAGCTGGCGCACGAGGGCGATCTGGACGAGCTGGGCGCCGCGCTGGCGCTGCTCGCCCGGATCCCGGATCCGCCGGCGGCGTTCCAGGATCCGGACGGGTTCCTGCGCGTGACGGTCCCGGAGTCGCCGTTCGAGCGGCGGCTCGAGGTCCTCGCGGAGGCGCAGGGCCGGGCGGGCGAGCTGCTGGTGCTGCTGCGCGACTGCGCGTTCACCGCGACCCTGCCGCGGCGACGCTCGGCGATCGCAGCGATGAGCGGGCGGATCCGGGCGGCCGCGGACCCGGGGCGCCTCGACTCCCGGCGGCTGGACGAGCTCGCGGAGGCGGTGGACGCGGCGCTCGAGAAGCGGTGGACCGTGCTCTGACGGCGGTCCGCGTTACGGGCGCGCCCGTCGCGGTGACCGTTCGCGCACCGGTTCAGCCCCCGCGCACCCCGGGTGAATAGGCTGGACGGATGCCTCTCACCGGTCTCGACCTCCGCCGCTTCCCCGCCGCCCTGAACGACGAGGGCGGTCCCGACGCCGCCACCGCCGCGTGGGCCACCGCGATCAACGCGGGCTTCCACGAGAAGGAGTTCACGCCGGAGAAGCTGCGCGACTGGGCCGAGCACATGGTCGCCGACCAGCGCGTGCTGACCGCGGTCGTCGACTCCTCCGCCCCCGAGGGACTCGACGGCGCGGGCGTGCCGGTCGGCACCTACGCGGCGTTCCCCGGGGCCCTGCAGGTCGGCGGCGGACGCGAGCTGCCGGCGCACCTGGTGTCGCAGGTGACCGTGCGGCCCACGCACCGGCGCCGCGGCATCCTGCGCGCGATGATCACCGAGGACCTGCGCCTGGCGAAGGAGGCCGGCACCCCGGTCGCCGCGCTCACGGCGAGCGAGGCCTCCATCTACCGCCGGTTCGGCTTCGGCCGCTCGGCCTTCACGCGCTCCATCCGCGTCGACACCGGGCCGCGCTTCGGCCTGCAGACCGAGCCCGCCGGCCGCGTCGAGGTGGTCGCGACGAGCTGGCTGCAGCCGCGCATCCCCGCGGTGTTCGCCGCGTTCCAGGCGTCGACCCCCGGCTCGCTCACCCGGCAGTCGCGCTACGAGGCGAACTCCGTCGGCACCGCGTCCGGCGAGACCACGCCCGGCCTCGACGTCCGCTCGGCCGTCCACCTCGACGAGGAGGGGACGCTCGACGGCTTCGTGACCTACCGCGCGGTCGGGCCCGAGGACGACAAGACCCTCGAGATCGTCGACCTCGTCGCCCCCGGCGCCGACGCCTACCTCGCGCTCTGGGGCTACCTCGGCGCGGTCGACCTCGCCTCCGCGGTGACCTGGGACATGGCGCCGGTGGACGATCCGCTGACCTGGGCGCTCCGCGACGCGCGCGTGGTGCAGGTGAGCCACGTGGGCGACCTGATCTGGCTGCGGATCCTCGACGTCGCCGCCGCGTTCTCGGCCCGGCCGTGGACCGCTGACGGCTCGGTCGTGGTCGAGGTGGCCGACGGGCTCGGGCTCGCCGACGGCCGCTACCGCCTCACCGCCTCGGGCGGCTCCGCCACCGTGGAGCGCACCGGGGACGAGGCCGAGCTCGCGCTGGACGTGGCCGACCTGGGCTCGCTGCTGCTGGGTTCGGTGCGGCCGTCGATCCTGGCGAAGGCCGGGCTGGCGCGCGTCACGGGCGAGGCGGGGCGGATGGACCGCCTGTTCGCGCCGATCGCGACGCCGTACTGCATCTCGTTCTTCTAGGGGGCACCGCCCGCTCGGCTGCAGCGCCCGGCCGGCGGCAGCGCGCTGCCGGCGGTGTCCGGCTCCCGCGCCGCCGCCGCCGTCCCGCGCACCTCAGCCGCCGCGGACTGCCAGCCGCCTCCGGGCGTCCGCGCATCCCGCGTCGGTCATGCTGGAGGACCCGTCCCCGACACCGGCAGGAGTTCCGCGTGGGTGCATCCGTGATCGTCGACGTCATCGTCGTGCTGAGCCTCATCGGCGCGCTCGTCGACGGTCTGCGGCGCGGCCTGCTCCGGACCCTCGGCGGTCTCGCGGGGATCGTCGCGGGCGCGATCGGCGCCTCGTTCGCCGTGCCCGCCGTCTCGTCGTGGACGGCCGGCAGCGAGTGGCGCCTGCTCGCCGTGATCGGCACCGCCGTGCTGCTGCTCGGCGTCGGCTACGCGATCGGAGCGACGCTCGGCGCGGTCATCGGCCGCGGAGCCGACCGGGTGAAGCTCGGCCTGCTCGACCGGCTCGCGGGCGGCGTCGCCGGCGTCGCGATCTCCGGCCTGGTCTGGATCGCCGTCACCTCGGCCGCCTCCCTCCTCGGCGTCCCCCTCGTCACGACCTCGGTCGCCGGCTCGACGGTCATCCGCACGATCGACGACCTCACCCCCTCCCCCGTCCGCGCCTTCCTCGCCCAGCTGCAGTCGACCGTGGTCGACGAGGGCACGTCCTGGGTCGTCGAGGCGCTCGACGCACCGACCCAGGCGCCCGCGATCCCGGACGTCTCGACCGACGACCCGGAGGTCGCCGCCGCCACCCGCTCGGTCGTGCGCGTCTCCGGCACGGCCTGGGCCTGCGACGTCGGAGTGACGGGCAGCGGCTTCGTCGTCTCGGACGACCGAGTGATCACCAACGCGCACGTGGTCGGCGGAGTCTCGCAGCCGGTCGTCGAGGCGCCGGGCGAGGCCCCGCGCACCGGCCGAGTCGTCTACCTGGACCCGGCCGCCGACCTCGCCGTGATCGCCGTCGACGGGCTCGACGCCTCCCCGCTCCCGCTCGACGACGCCGTCGCCGCCGGGGACGACGCGGTGGTCGCGGGCTACCCCTTCGGCGGCCCGCTGACCCTCGGCTCGGCCGAGATCTCCTCCGACGCCACGGTCTCGCTGATGGTCGACGGAGCACCGACCTCACGGGAGGTGCTGACCCTCGCCGCCGTCGTCAACCAGGGCAACTCGGGCGGCCCGCTGCTCTCTCTCGAGGGCACCGTGTCGGGCGTCGTCTTCGGCAAGGCCGCCTCCGTCGACAACGTCGGCTACGCCATCCCGCTCTCGGTCCTCACTCCCGTGGTCGAGCAGGCCGCCTCGCTGACGGACGCCGTGGATCCGGGGGCCTGCCGCTCGAAGTGAGCGGTCACGGCAGCGGTCCGTCGACCAGCACGAGGGTGAGGTCGTCGAGCCGCACCGTCTCGGGCCGCGCCGACTCGAGGTAGGCGGACACGCGCGGATCGACGGGGAAGCGCGCCGACCGCTCGATCGCGATGGCGACGATCCCGGCGGACGTCGGATCGGTCGTCACCCGGTCGCCGATGTAGGGCACGTAGACGCCCGAGGACATGCCCTGCGCGAGGACCAGACCGCCGTCGAGGCCGCGCTCGCGCAGCACATCTGCCACCCGCGCGATCCCGGTCGGCCGCTCCTGGGCGATCCCCGCCGAGGTGGCGATCGCGATCACGAGGGAGGCGGCCAGCAGCGCCGCGCCGACGCCGCGGGCGAGGGGCGCGGGCAGCACGATCCCGCCGCGCAGCGCCTCCGCGATGCCGATGCCCGCCAGCGCGCAGAGGAGCCACGCCCACGCCGCGTAGTAGTGCGGCAGCGCGACCGAGCTGATCGCCAGGTGGAACACGAGGAGGAGCAGCGTCGCGGCACCCAGGTAGAGCACCAGCGCGCGGCACCGCGGAGCGAGCAGGGCCAGCAGGGTCCCGAGGAGCAGCACGGCGAGCGCCGCCGGCCCGATGCCGACGAGCATGAACCAGAGGTTCGCCCACCACGGAGGGAAGACGTACGCGGTCCCGGCGACCTCGATCAGGTGGCCGTCGGCGTTGTGCTCGGACTGGAACTCGAGCAGGTACCGGACCGCCTCGACCGGGTGCACCGGCAGGTAGGCGAGCACCCCGGTGACGACGAACGCGACGGAGAGGGCGAGGCCGCCCCGCAGAGCCCGGGCCCTGCTCCCCGACCACAGCAGCGGCAGCAGGAGCACGGGCGCGAGGACCGCGGTGGTCAGCTTCGAGGTGACCGACAGCGCCAGCAGCGCACCGGCCAGTGCGATCAGCCAGCCGCTCCGCCTGCCCGGCGAGGCGCGCGACCAGGTCCACGCCGCCGCCATCGCCGCGACGGCGAAGAGCACCATGAACGGCTCCAGGAGCGCGAGGCGGTCGATCCGGGTGCCGGCGCCCACGGCGGTGCGCGGGAGGAGGAGGAACAGGCCGGCCGGGACGAGCGCGAGGGTCGGGCCGAGCTCGCGCCGGAACCAGAGCCAGAGCATCAGCCCGGTGAGGAACGCGGCCGCGCCGGCGGCGATCCTGCCCGCGAGCAGCCCCTCGCCGAGCAGCACCTGCGCGAGCCCGATCAGGTACTTCGCCGTCGGCGGATGCTCGAGGTTCGCGCTCACGTCGCCGTGCAGGTAGTCCCACCCCGCGGCGAGGTACACGGGCTCGTCCGACGAGATGTTCGCCGCTCCGAGGTTCCCGAAGCACTGGTAGAGCCCCCACAGCACGGTCCCGATCAGAGCCGCCCGCTTCACCCGCCCGATCCTAGGCGCCGGTGCCCGCACCGCTCCACCGGAGGGCCCGGGCCGCGGCGACCGCGGCGGGTAGGATCGACGCGCATCCCGTCCCCCTCCCCTGGAGCCTCCAGCACATGGCAGACAGCCGCACCGCCGTTCCCGACACCACTGCGAACGCGGAGGCGACGCCCGAGCGGGAGCAGCCCTACGCGGCCCTCGGACTCAAGCCCGACGAGTACGCGAGCATCCGCGAGATCCTCGGCCGCCGCCCCACGAGCGGCGAGCTCGCGATGTACTCGGTGATGTGGAGCGAGCACTGCTCCTACAAGTCGTCGAAGATGTACCTCCGCCAGTTCGGGCAGAAGGTCTCCCCCGCCATGAAGAAGAACCTCATGGTCGGCATGGGCGAGAACGCCGGAGTGGTCGACGTCGGCGAGGGCTGGGCCGTGACCTTCAAGATCGAGAGCCACAACCACCCGAGCTACATCGAGCCCTTCCAGGGTGCGGCGACGGGGGTCGGCGGCATCGTCCGCGACATCATCTCGATGGGCGCCCGGCCGGTCGCGGTCATGGACGCGCTGCGCTTCGGGGCGATCGACGACCCCGACACCGCGCGCGTGGTGCACGGCGTCGTGGCCGGCATCTCCTTCTACGGCAACTGCCTCGGCCTGCCGAACATCGGCGGCGAGACCTACTTCGACTCGGTCTACCAGGGCAACCCGCTCGTCAACGCGCTGGCCGTCGGCGTCCTCCGCCACGAGGACCTGCACCTCGCGAACGCCCGCGGCGTCGGCAACAAGGTCGTGCTGTTCGGGGCGCGCACCGGAGGCGACGGCATCGGCGGCGCGTCGATCCTCGCCTCCGACACCTTCGCCGACGGCGGACCGACCAAGCGTCCCGCGGTGCAGGTCGGCGACCCGTTCGCCGAGAAGGTGCTCATCGAGTGCTGCCTCGAGCTGTTCCGCAAGGACCTCGTCGAGGGCATCCAGGACCTGGGCGCCGCGGGCATCTCGTGCGCCACCTCGGAGCTGGCCTCCAACGGCGACGGCGGCATGTTCATCGAGCTCGACTCGGTGCTGCTGCGCGACCCCTCGCTCACGGCGGAGGAGATCCTCATGTCGGAGTCGCAGGAGCGGATGATGGCCGTCGTCACGCCCGAGAAGCTCGACGCGTTCCTCGAGGTCGTCGGCAAGTGGGACGTCGAGACCAGCGTGCTCGGCGAGGTCACCGACTCCGGCCGCCTCATCATCAACTGGCACGGCGAGGAGATCGTCAACGTCGACCCGCGCACCGTCGCGGTCGACGGCCCGGTCTACGAGCGCCCGATCGAGTACCCCTCCTGGCTCGACGCGCTGCAGGCCGACTCCTCCTCCCGCCTGCCCCGCTCGACCGGCGGCGACGCGCTGCGCGCCGAGACCCTGGCGCTGCTGGGCTCGGCGAACCTCGCCGACAAGAGCTGGATCACCTCGCAGTACGACCGCTACGTGCTCGGCAACACCGCGCTCAGCTACCCCGACGACGGGGGCATGGTCCGCGTCGACGAGGAGTCGGGCCTCGGCTTCGCGGTCGCGACCGACGCGAACGGGCGCTGGTGCCAGCTCGACCCGGCGCAGGGCGCCCGCCTGGCGCTGGCCGAGGCGTTCCGCAACGTCGCCGTCACCGGAGCGACCCCGGTCGCCGTCTCGGACTGCCTCAACTTCGGCAGCCCCGAGAACCCCGAGGTGATGTGGCAGTTCCGCGAGGCCGTGGGCGCGCTCGCCGACGCCTGCTTCGAGCTCGAGATCCCCGTCACCGGCGGCAACGTCTCGTTCTACAACCAGACCGGCGACGTGCCGATCTTCCCGACCCCGGTCGTCGGCGTCCTCGGCGTGATCGACGACGTCGCGCGCCGCATCCCCTCCGGCTGGCAGGACGAGGGCGACAACCTCTACCTCCTCGGCACCACCCGCGACGAGCTCGACGGCTCCGCGTGGGCCGGCACCATCCACGACCACCTCGGCGGGCTGCCCCCGCAGCTCGACCTGGCCGCCGAGCGCGCGCTGGCCGAGCTGATCTCGGCGGGCGCGAAGGAGTCGCTCATCGCCTCCGCCCACGACCTCGCCGACGGCGGGCTCGTGGTGGCGCTGGCCGAGTCCGCGCTGCGCTTCGGCGTCGGGGCGCGCATCTGGCTCGACGAGCTGATGGAGCGCGACGGCGTCGACGCGACGGCCGCGCTGTTCTCGGAGTCGACCGGCCGCGTGCTCGTGTCGGTGCCGCGCGAGGACGACGTGAAGTTCCGCGGGCTCTGCGAGGGCCGGGGCTACCCGGTGCTGCGCATCGGCGTGACCGACGCGGCGACCCCCGCGGTCGAGGTGCAGGGCCTCTTCACGCTGCCGCTGGACGAGCTGCGCTCGGTGAACGGCGCCGTGCTGCCGCGCCACTTCGGCTGAGCCTCCGGGCGATCCGAATCCGCAGGAGTCGCGGTGGTCGAGCTGGACCACCGCGACTTCTGCGGTATCGGCTCCGCTCCGAAGTTCCGTGATTACGGAATATTTGCAATAGTGGAGGCATGACATCCTCCCGAGACCTCGCCGGCGAGGTCGACGAGCTCCGAGCGCGGCTGGACCGCCTCGAGCGCGCCGACACCCCCGCCGCGCCCGCCGCCGACGATCCGCTCTGGGCCCTGACCGCTCTCCGCGAGCGCCTGCCCTCTCCCGGCGGAGTCGTCTTCGCCGGCTCGGTCGCCACTCCGGCCGGCCCCGTCGAGTGGCAGTACGGCCTCAGCACCGACGCATTCTTCGAGCGCGACTGGGGAGCGAGCCCCGGGCCGACCGCCCTCGCCGCGGTGGGCAGCCCCGTGCGCCTGCGGTTCCTGCAGGCGGTGGCCGGCGGAGTCGAGACCGTCGCCCAGCTCGCCGAGAGCGAGGGCGCGGGCACCACCGGGCAGATCTACCACCACGTCAACCAGCTGGTCGCCGCCGGCTGGCTGGAGGCGCGCGGCCGCGGCCGCTACGGCGTCCCGCCGGAGCGCCTCGTCCCCCTGCTCGTGATCCTGCTCGCCTCCGAAGGACCCCGATGACCCGCCGCCGCCTCGCCCTCGCCGCCGCCTCCGCCGCGGCCGTCGTCCTGCTCGGCGGAGTGCTGCTCCGCCCCTCCGCTCCCACCCTCTCGACCGAGGTGACGGGCGACGCCGAGATCGCCGAGTGGCTCCGGACCGACGTCGGAGACGGGGCGCGGAACCACCTCGTCGCCGCCGTGATCACGCCCGACGGCGTGCGCTACGGCGGACTCGGAGCCGACGAGCGGACCGAGGTCGAGATCGGATCGGTCACGAAGACGATGACCGCGCTCCTCCTCGCCCGGAGCGCCACCGAGGGGACCATCGGGCTCGAGGACCCCGCCGCGGAGCACGCCGACGTCGGCGGCTTCACCGGGACGCTCGAGGAGCTGGCGACCCATCGCTCCGGCCTGCCGCGACTCCCCACCGGTATCGGCGACCTCGCCTCGACGCTCGTCGCCCAGCTGCGCGGCACGGACCCCTACGCGGGCTGGTCGGCCGACGACGTCCTCCGGCAGGCCGCAGAGGCGGACCAGGGCGAGCACGTGCACGCCTACTCGAACCTCGGTGCAGCGGTGCTGGGCCAGACGCTCGCCCGCGCCGAGGGCCGCGACTACGCCGACCTCCTCCGCGAGCGCGTCCTCGATCCGCTCGGGATGACCGCGACCTCCGTCCCGGAGACCGCGGACGCCCTCCCCGCCGACGCGCCGACCGGCTTCTCGGCGAGCGGGCGGTCCGTCGACGCGTGGACGATGGCGGGATACGCACCGGCGGGCGGCGTCCGCTCCACGGCGGAGGACATGGCCCGCTACGCGCAGGCTCTCCTCACCGACGATCCCGCGCTGGGGGTGCCCGCGGCGAGCGTCCTGGATCCCCGGTTCGACGCCGACGGGGCGCGGATCGGCCTCGGCTGGTTCACCTCGGAGTCGGAGGACGGCGGATCCGTCACCTGGCACAACGGAGGGACCTCCGGCTACTCGACGATGCTCGCGATGGACCGGGAGCGCGGCGTTGCCGTGTTCGTCAACGGGGACACGGCGAGCTCGGTCGACGAGCTCGGCCTGCGCCTGCTGGAGCGCGCCGGGGAGGAGTCGTGATGATCGCCTCGATCCTCGTCCTGCTCGTCGTCGCGTTCACCGTCGGCCGCTTCGCCCTGGGGAGTATCCCCCG
Organism: Rathayibacter sp. AY1F4; assembly: GCF_002931775.1. Taxonomy (NCBI): domain Bacteria; kingdom Bacillati; phylum Actinomycetota; class Actinomycetes; order Micrococcales; family Microbacteriaceae; genus Rathayibacter; species Rathayibacter sp. AY1F4. The sequence goes on along the minus strand of NZ_PSVE01000026.1, from coordinate 33,235 downwards.
GCGCCGGGCGGCCGGGTTCCTCGACCGCGACCGCGTCCGGACGCTCGCCCGCGGCATCGAGGCCGTCGCCGTGCTGCTGCTCGGGCGGGCGCTCGTCGACTGGTCGGCGCTGACGCTGCTCCCCTGGGCCGTGCTGGTGGCTCTCACCGCGGCCGGGGCGGCCGGCGCCGTGCTGCGCTGGGACGGGCTGCCGTGGTTCGAGGACCCGGCGCGCCGCCGCTCGCGGACGACCGGGCTCGCGGCGACCGTCGCCGTGTCCGCGGTCCTGATCGGCGTCCTGGGCTGAGTACCGCGCACGTGCCGTCGGATCCGCGCCTTCCGCGGTGGTCGCGTGCTGCTGCGAGGCGGGAGGAGTGGCGGCGGGCGCGGGCGGAAGCGGCGTCAGCCGGTCTGCGCGGGGAGGTCGTCGGGCTCGGCGTTGTCGAGGACGCGGCCGTTCTGGTCGCCGACGCTCAGGACGGTCGTCGGGCGGAGGTTGAGGGTGTCGCCGCCGTAGAGGCTGTCGAGGTCGACGCCGTCGCGGCGCACCGAGTTCAGCGCGGAGAGGTAGTCGGAGCTGATGCAGAACCGGTCCGCGATCCGCTCGCTGATGTCGCCCGCTGCCACCAGGTAGGAGGCCGGGGCGCCGTCGGAGGCGGTGCTCGCCGTCCCGGTCGCGCCGACGCGGGTGCCGCGGTCGCGCACGCGCTCGAGGTCGACGCCGTCGAGCGTCCCCTCGTCGAGCGCCTGGACGACGCACTCGCCCGAGACGTCCTCGACGGGTGCGGGAGTGGTCGAGACGCTCGGCACCGGCCGCGGCGTGGACTCGGCTCCGGCGGCGGGCGGTGCGGTCGAGGCGGTCGGCTCGGCGGGTGCGGCGGCGGGGCTCGTCGCCTCCGCCGTGCAGCCGGCGAGCAGGACCACGGCGGAGAGGGCGATCACGAGGCGCTGCGTCGTCCGGACCATTCCGCGACTCTAACCCGGCACCCGGGCGGCCGGGCGCCACCGCGCCCAGCGGGCTGCGGGCGATCCGGTCGAGGCCGCTGGACCCGGCCGACGCGCAGGCCCGACCGAGGCGGGGCTCGGGCGGCCCCTGGACGGCGCGCCCCCGATTGACCTCCCCCGTCGATCGCACCCATGCCGAGCACCTGTTGGACACGCGGCCCGAACCGGAGTCGACTGGGACCATGCAGTACACGCACCTCGGTCGCACCGGCCTGTCCGTCTCCCGCACCGTCCTCGGCACCATGAACTTCGGCATGCAGACCGAGGAGTCCGACTCGTTCGCGATCATGGACCGCGCGCACGAGCTCGGCGTCAACTTCTTCGACACCGCCAACGTCTACGGAGGCGAGGCCGGCCGCGGCGCCACCGAGGAGATCGTGGGCCGCTGGTTCGCGCAGGGCGGCGAGCGCCGCGAGCGCACCGTCCTCGCGACCAAGGTCTTCGGCGACATGGGCGAGTTCGCCGCTCCCGGAGCCGAGCGCGGCCGCGACTCCTGGCCCAACGGCGGCCGCCTCTCGGCGCTCACCCTGCGCCGCGCGCTCGACGAGAGCCTCCGCCGCCTGCAGACGGACCACATCGACCTCTACCAGTTCCACCACGTCGACCGGACGACTCCCTGGGACGAGATCTGGCAGGCGATGGAGGTCGCCGTCCAGCAGGGCAAGGTCCTCTACGTCGGCTCCAGCAACTTCGCCGGCTGGCACCTCGCCCAGGCGCAGGAGGCGGCGCGCGCCCGCCACTTCACCGGCCTCGCCTCCGAGCAGTCGATCTACAACCTGCTCGTCCGCGACGTCGAGCGCGAGGTCCTGCCCGCCGCGCTGCACTACGGGCTCGGCGTCATCCCCTGGTCGCCGCTGCAGGGCGGGCTGCTGGGCGGCGTCCTCGAGAAGACCGCGGAGGGCGGGCGCCGCTCCTCCGAGCGCACCCTCGCCGCGATCGAGGAGCACCGTCCCGCGCTGGAGCAGTGGGAGGCGTTCGCCCGCGAGCGCGGCGAGGCGCCCGGCGAGCTGGCGCTGGCGTGGCTCCTCCACCAGCCCGCCGTCACCGGTCCGATCACCGGGCCGCGGACGCTCGAGCAGCTCGAGAGCGCCGTCGCCGCCGTCGACATCACCCTCGACGCCGAGGCCCTCGCGCGCCTCGACGAGATCTTCCCCGGTCACCGGACAGCCCCCGAGGACTACGCCTGGTGACCACCCACCCCACTGCGAAGGAGCATTCATGAAGCAGCGCACTCTCGGCGACCTCCAGGTCGGCGCGATCGGACTCGGCGGCATGCCGATGTCGATCGAGGGCCGCCCGGACCGCGAGCGCTCGATCGCCACGATCCACGCCGCCCTCGACGCCGGCGTGACCCTGATCGACACGGCCGACGCCTACCACCTCGCCACCCAGGACGACCTCGGCCACAACGAGCTGCTGATCGCGGAGGCGCTGCGCAGCTACGGCGGCGACACCTCCGCCGTGCTCGTCGCCACCAAGGGCGGCCACCTGCGCCGCGAGCCCGGCCCCTGGGATCAGGACGGCCGCCCCGAGTACCTCAAGGAGGCGGCTCGCGCGTCCGCGAAGCGCCTCGGCGTCGACGCGATCGGCCTCTACCAGTACCACCGGCCCGACCCGGCGGTCCCCTACGCCGACTCGATCGGAGCGCTGGCCGAGCTGCTCGACGAGGGCGTCGTCCTCCGCGCGGGCATCTCGAACGCCGACCCGGACCAGATCCGCGAGGCGCACGGCATCCTCGGCGAGCGCCTGGTCTCGGTGCAGAACCAGTTCTCGCCGTCGTTCCGCTCCAGCGAGCCGGAGCTCGAGCTCTGCGCCGAGCTCGGACTGGCGTTCCTGCCGTGGAGCCCGCTCGGCGGCATCTCCTCGGCGGGCGAGCTCGGCTCGCGCTACTCCGCGTTCGCGGCGGTCGCCGAGGCCCGCGGCGTGACGCCGCAGGTCGTCTGCCTCGCCTGGGAGCTGGCGAAGGCCCCGGTCGTGCTGCCGATCCCGGGCGCCTCCCGCCCCGAGAGCATCCGCGACTCCGCCACGGCGGCCGACCTGGAGCTCACGCCCGAGGAGCTGGCCTCGCTCGACTGAGCCCGTTCAGGACGGAGGAGGGATCCGGTCGAGGCACCGGTCCGACGCGGATCGCGGGATCTCGGTGCTGGTCCCTCCTCCGTTGCGAGCGCGTTCCGACTCAGACCGCGTCCTGCAGCGGCTGCGGGAGGGCCGAGACGAACGCGCGGGCCGCGGCGCTCGGCCGTTCCGGCACCGCCACCATCGTCCGCCACACCAGGAGCGGATCGGCGAGCGCCACCGCCCGCAGCCCGGCCGGGCGCTTCTCGGCGAAGTGCGCCGGCACGACCGCGATCCCCATGCCGTACTCGACCAGGTCGAGCAGCGTGTGCACGTCGTTCACCTCGAGCTCGACCTCGAACGCGAGGCCGTGCGCCGCGAACGCCCGCGCGGCGAGGTGACTCGCCGCCCAGTGCTCCTGCAGCCCCACGATCGTCTCGCCCGCCAGGTCCGGGATGCGGCAGCCGACGCGGCTCGCGAGCGGGTGACCCGGGCGCACGAGCACCGCGAAGCCCTCGCTCGCCAGCGGCATCGTCCGCACGCCGCCCGGCACGGCTCCGATGTCGGCGACCAGCGCCAGGTCGAGGCGGCCGGCGGCGACGGAGTCGAGCAGCGTGCCGGACCCCTCGTGGATCAGCCGGAGCGCGACTCCCGGGTGCTGCTCGCGGAAGGTCGCGAGCTCGCGCGGCAGGTGCACGCCGCCGAGGCACTCCTCCGTGCCGACCGCGAGGCTCCCGCGGAGCACCCCCTGCACGGCGAGAACCGCGTCGCGGGCGGCGAGCGCGCTGGCGACCGAGCGCTCCGACTCCGCGAGCATCGCCCGGCCGGCCGGCGTCAGCTCGACCCGGCGCGTGCTGCGGGTGAAGAGGGGGCTGCCCAGCTCGCTCTCGAGCGCGCGGATCGACGCTGAGAGGCCCGACTGCGAGATCTGCAGGGCGCTCGCGGCGCGGGTGAAGTGCTGCTCCTTCGCGACGGCGAGGAAGTGTTCGAGCTGTCGCAGTTCCATGGGTCCATCCTCGTCGCGCGGGCGGAGGAGCGGGGACCGGACCCGGCACTCCCCAGCGGCCGCTCGGCCGCCGGGTGCGGAGCCGGCCGTCGGGCACGGCGGCCGCCGTCGCGAGAGCCGGCCCGGCTCAGGCGTCGGCGGACGAGATCGCGAGGACGATCGCCGTCAGCGTCGCCCGGAGGCGCTCGAGCGACTCGGGCTCCGACTCGTCCTCGAGGATCGACTGCTTGACCGCGTCGTCGTAGCCCGCCACCAGCAGGCGCACGGCGGTCGTCGGCTCGAGGGAGAACTCGCGGCGCACCTGGCGCAGCGCCCCGTGCACGATCTGCACGAGCGAGGCGTCGAAGCCGGCGCGGAAGTCGCGGTACTGCGGAGCGATCCGCGGGTCGCGGAGCGCGAGCAGCTCGAACTCCGACTCGACCACGCACCAGCGGCGGTTGTCGGTGGCAGGACCCTGGAGGAAGTCGAGGATGACCACGGCCAGCGTCTCGGCCGTCAGCGGCTCGTCGACCGAGACGACGCGCGGGATCGTGCGGTCCATCTGCTCGACGAGGGCGGTCACCCGGGCGCCGTTCTCCCGCTCCATGAGCGCGAAGAACAGCTCCTCCTTGCTGGAGAAGTTGGAGTAGAAGGCGCCGCGCGAGAACCCGGCGCGCTCGCAGATCTGCTCGACGGACGCGCTGTGCACGCCGGTCTCGGCGAAGACGTCGTAGGCCGCGTCGAGCAGGCGCTCGCGGGTGCGGCCGCGGCGGGAGGTCTCGGGAGGGGTGGAGTCGATCGCCGTCATCACCAGCCTCCTGCCCGCCCTGTCAACACCTTCGACGCCGTTCACCTTATCCGATACATTCACGTATCGAATACGGTCCTGTATCGGATACGCTCGTGTATCGGAGCCCGGCTCCGCCCTGGTACAGAGACGTATCGCCATCCTCCCCACCCATCGTCAGGAGACCGCGTGTCGTCGCTGCTCTACCGTCTCGGTCGTCGCGTGTACCGCGCCCACCGCCTCGTCGCCGTCCTGTGGCTGCTGATCGTGGTCGCGGGCGGAGGAGGGGCGCTGCTGCTCAACCAGGGCACCGACAACACGTTCTCCATCCCGGGCACGCAGTCGCAGACCGCCCTCGACCAGCTCGAGCGCACCTTCCCCCAGGTCAGCGGCACGTCCGCGCGGTACGTGGTCGTCGCGCCCGACGGAGGCAGCGTCCAGGACGCCGACGTGAAGGGCCCCGTCAGTGACGCGGTCGCCGCGCTCGGCGACGTCGACGAGGTCGCGGCCGTCACGGACCCCTACTCCGACAGCGTCTCCGGCACGATCTCCGACGCCGGGAACGCCCTCGTCATCACCGCCCAGATGGACGGCTCCGCCACCACCACGAGCCCCGAGAGCCGCGACGCGCTGAAGGCCGAGGCGACGACCCTCCAGGACGCGCTGCCCGCCGGCTCCGTGGTCTCGCTCGGCGGCGACCTCTTCGCCCAGAACCTCCCCGGCGTGACCATCACGGAGGCGATCGGCCTCGTGGTCGCCCTCGTCGTCCTCGTGCTCACCTTCGGCTCGTTCCTGGCCGCCGGCATGCCGCTGGTCACCGCGCTGCTCGGCGTCGCCCTCTCGATGTCGGCCATCTTCATCGCCACCCGCTTCGCCTCGATCTCCTCGACCACGCCGCTCCTGGCGCTGATGCTGGGCCTGGCGGTCGGCATCGACTACGCCCTCTTCATCATCAGCCGCCACCAGGACCAGCTGAAGCAGGGCATGGACCCGGAGGAGTCGACCGCGCGGGCGACCGCGACCGCGGGCTCCGCCGTCGTCTTCGCGGGCCTGACCGTGATCATCGCGCTCGTCGGCCTCTCGGTCGCGGGCATCCCGTTCCTCACCACGATGGGCGTCGCAGCGGCGGGCGGAGTCGCGATCGCCGTGGTCATCGCGCTCACCCTGACCCCCGCCCTCCTCGGCTTCGCCGGCGCGCGGCTGCGCCCCAAGGAGCGCCGGGCCAAGAAGAAGGCCGCGAAGGCCGCCGCCGCCGCGGGCACCCACGTCGACACCGAGGCGCACGAGGAGGCGGCGACCGCCTCCCCCGGCGGCCACGTGCACGCCGAGGTCCCGCGCGGGTTCTTCCGCGGCTGGGTCCGGGTCGTCACGCGCTTCCCGATCGTGACGATCATCGCGGTGATCGGCGTGCTCGGCGTCGCGAGCATCCCGGCGCTCAGCCTCCGCCTCGCTCTGCCGGACGCCGGCTACCAGGCCGAGGGCACTCCCGCGCGCACCACCTACGACCTGCTCGCCGAGAACTTCGGCGCCGGCTACAACGGCCCGCTCATCGTCACCGGCACGATCATCGGCTCGACCGATCCGCTCGGCCTGATGGACGACCTCAAGGGCGAGATCGAGAAGCTCGACGGAGTCGCCTCGGTGCCGCTCGCGACGCCCAACGAGACCGCCGACACCGGCATCATCCAGGTGATCCCGGAGGGCGGCCCCGATTCCGAGGCCACCAAGGCGCTGGTCGCCGAGATCCGCGACAAGCACGGCTACTTCCAGCAGGAGTACGGCGTCGACCTCGCGGTGACCGGCCAGACCGCGGTCGGGATCGACATCTCGGACACGCTCGCCAAAGCCCTCCTGCCGTTCGGCCTGCTCGTCGTGGGCCTGTCGCTGGTGCTGCTGACGATGGTGTTCCGCTCGCTCTGGGTGCCGATCAAGGCGACGCTGGGCTACCTGCTGTCGGTCGGCGCGTCCTTCGGCGCCGTGGCGGCGGTGTTCGAGTGGGGATGGTTCTCGGACGCTCTGCACGTCGACAAGACGGGCCCGATCATCAGCTTCATGCCGATCATCCTGATGGGCGTGCTCTTCGGCCTCGCGATGGACTACGAGGTGTTCCTCGTCTCGCGGATGCGCGAGGACTACGTGCACGGGAGGCCGGCGCGCGCCGCCGTCGAGTCGGGCTTCGTCGGCTCGGCCAAGGTGGTCACGGCCGCAGCGGTCATCATGTTCTCGGTCTTCGCCGCCTTCGTGCCGGAGGGGGACACCAACATCAAGCCGATCGCGCTCGGGCTCGCCGTGGGCGTCTTCGTCGACGCGTTCATCGTGCGGATGACGCTGGTGCCCGCCGTGCTGCACCTGCTCGGCGACCGCGCCTGGCACATGCCGCGCTGGCTCGACCGCGTCCTGCCGTCCTTCGACGTCGAGGGCGAGGGCCTCACGAAGGAGCTCGCGCTGGCCGACTGGCCGGAGCCCGGATCCACGGACGTGATCGCGGCCGAGGACCTCCGCCTCGACGGACCCGACGGTCCCGTCTACAGCGGCGTCTCGCTGCGGGTCGCTCCCGGCTCCTCCCTCGTGGTCCACGGGCCGCACCGCTCCGGCCGCACCGCGCTGCTGCTGAGCATCGCCGGCCGGCTCGCCCCCGACTCCGGGCGCCTGAAGGTCGCGGGCCTTGTCGTGCCGATCCGCTCCGCCGCCGTGCGCGGCCGGGTCGGGCTGGTGCGCCTCGCCGGAGCCGCCGACCCCGTCGCCGACGTCCGGTCGGCCCTGGAGTCGGCCCCGCCGATCCTGGTGCTCGACGACCTCGACACGGTCACCGACCCGCAGCTGCGCGGCGCGATCCGGGCCGAGCTCGACGCCGCCCGCGCCGCCGACGACGCGTTCACCGTGGTCGCCTCCTCCGTCGACGCCGAGGCGCTCGACGACCTCCTCCCCTCCGACCGCGGCGTGCTCGCGGTCTCGCCCGCGGCCGAGCGCCGCGCGATCGCAAAGGTCCTCTGACAGATGGCTCTCCTCTCCCTCGAACGCCCCCGCGGCGTCAAGAAGGTGTCCTGGCTGACCCTTCTCGGGATCGTCCTGGTCCCCCTCGTCATCGGCGGCCTCCTGGTGTGGGCGCTGTGGAACCCGACCGAGCGACTCGACACGATCACGGCCGCCGTGGTCAACGAGGACACCCCGGTCGAGATCAACGGGCAGACCGTGCCGCTCGGGCGCCAGCTCGCGGCCGGCCTGGTGACGGGTGGCACCGACTCCGCGAGCTCGGACGCCCCCTCCTCCACCCCCTCGGCGAGCGCGACGCCGTCCGCGAGCACGACCCCGGTGCCCAACGTCTCCGGCTCGGACTCGACGGGCAACTTCACCTGGGTCCTCACGGACAAGGACGACGCCGCGAAGGGCCTCGCCGACGGCAGCTACGCGACCGTCGTGACGATCCCCTCCTCCTTCTCCGCCGCCGCCACCTCGTACTCCGGCGACGCCGCGGAGGCGACGAAGGCGACCATCGACATCGCCACCAGCGAGAAGGCCAAGCTCGTCGACGACGCCGTCTCGGCCACCGTGACCAGCACCGCCACCTCGCTGCTCAACACGCAGCTGACGACGGCCTACCTCGAGAACGTCTACGTCGGCTTCAACACCCTCAACGAGCAGATCGGCCAGGCGGCCGAGGGCGCGGGCACGCTCGCCGACGGCGCCGACCAGCTCGGCACCGGCGCCTCCACCCTCGCCGACGGCACGAGCAGCCTCGCCGACGGGATCGACGAGCTCGCCACCGGCGCCTCCTCGCTCTCGGACGGCGTCGGGCAGATCGGCACCGGAGCCTCGTCCCTCGCCGACGGCGTGGGGCAGCTGGGCACCGGGGCCTCCGATCTCTCCGGCGGAGTCGCGCAGCTGGCCACCGGTGCGCGCGGCCTCTCCGGCGGAGTGGGACAGCTCGCGACGGGCGCCCGCGACTCGGCGACCGGGGCGACCGCGCTGCAGGGCGGCGCCTCCGACCTGGCCGACGGACTCGACCAACTGAGGGAGGGAGTGGTGAGGACCGGCGACGGGACCCAGCAGGTCGCCGCCCTCAGCGCCGGCGCCGCCGCCGCCACCGCGGGGACCTTCGAGGCGCTCAGCGCCGCGCTCGAGGGCTGCGAGACGACGCAGTGCCTCGCCGCGCGCGCCGTCATCGCCTCGGCAGACGGACCCACCGGCGCGACCACCCTCGCCACGACGACCGCGGGAGCCGTCGCCGGGATCGACGCAGGCATCCGCCTCGGCGGCGACGGGCAGCCCTCGCTGATCGACGCGGTCGGGCAGTCCGCCACCGGCGCGCGCACTCTCTCGGGGGGCATCGGACAGCTGTCCGGCGGCCTGACGCAGCTCGCCGACGGCGCGGACGACGCCGCGGGCGGAGCGTCCCAGCTCGCCGACGGCCTCGACACCACGGCGGCCGGGTCGGCGCAGCTCGCGACCGGCGCCACCACCGCCGCGGCCGGCGCCCGCGACCTCGCGACCGGCGCGACCACCGCCGCGGGCGGCGCCGCCGACCTCGCCACGGGAGCCTCCTCCGCCGCCGACGGAGCCGACCAGCTCGCCGACGGCGCGAGCGGGGTCTCGGACGGCGCCGTGCAGCTCGCCGACGGCACCCGCACGCTCGCGACCGGCCTCGACGCCGCGGTCGCGCAGCTCCCGACCTACACCGAGTCGGAGTCGACGAACCTCGCCGACGTCGTCTCGGACCCGGTCGAGAACGCGAGCAGCGCGACCGACCTGTTCGGAGCCTCCAGCGTCCCGTTCTTCGCGACGATCGCCCTCTGGCTGGGCGCCCTCGCGACGTTCCTGGTGCTCGCGGCGTTCTCGCACCGCGCGCTCTCCTCGACCCGATCCTCCGCGGCGCTCGCCCTCTCCTCCTACGTGCCGGCGCTCGTGATCGGCGTGGTGCAGGGACTCGCGGTCGCGATCGTGATGAGCGGGGTCGCGGGCCTGGAGCCGGGCCGCTGGGTCGGCTTCGCCCTCCTGGCGATGCTCACCGGCGCCTCGTTCGCCGCGGTGAACCAGGGGCTGGTCGCCCTGCTCGGAGGGATCGGCCGCTTCCTCGCGATGGTCGCGGCGGTGATCGCGCTCGGTGCGGGCATCATCTCGACGGTCCCCGGGCTGTTCGACGACGTGCTCGGGTTCCTGCCGCTCTCGGCGGCGCAGAACGCGCTGTCCGGAGTGGTCGAGGGGACCGACGGCACGGCCGGCGCCGTCGTCGGCCTGGTGATCTGGCTGCTGTTCGGGCTGCTGCTCACCGTCGCCGCGATCGCCCGTCGCCGGGTCGTCTCGGTCCGCGCCCTGCACCGCACCGCGGAGGCGTAAGCCGCGCCTCGCGCCACTCCTCCCCCGAACCGGGGACGGGTGGCGCGAGGATCGCGCCACCGACGCGCCTCTCCGGGCGACCGGCCCCGGCCGGGGCTAGCCTGACGCGATGGAGTCGGAACCGATGGCGATCCGGACGCGACGGGTGTACGGCCCATCGGTCCTGCGGCGCCTCCGCGCCCTCCTCCTGCGGCTCCTCGGCGCCGGCCTCGCGGCCGTGCTCATCCCGTTCGCCGTCCTCGCGGACCGCCGTGGCGTCCTCGACGAGTCGGTGCTCGCGCTCGGGCTCCTCGCCCTCACCGTCGTCATCGGACTGGCCTCGGCGGTCTCGCTCTTCGTCGTCTCCCCCACCCGCGTGATGACGACCGAGACGCAGGTCGTGCTGATGCGCGGCCGCCGCCGCCGCGAGCAGTGGCCCCGCCGGTCGGTCCGCTTCCTCGAGTCAGCCGACGGCGACGGCTTCGTCGCCTGGTGCCGCGGCGACGGAGTCGAAGTGCGCTGCGCGCACTTCCGCCCGGAGGACCTCGCCACCCTGCTCGCCGACCTCGGCGCCGCCGCCCGCGTCCGCGACGCCCTGCCGCCCGCTCTGGCCGGGCCCGCCTCGGCCGTCCGCTTCCGGCCGCACCGCGCCCCGCTCCAGCGCCGGGCGGTCGCCCTGGTCGTCGTCGCCACGGAGGCGTTCGCCGCCGGCGTCCTGGCCGTCGCCCTCGCGGGATCCCCGTCGGGCGACCGCGCGCAGATCGCGCTGGGGGCGGTCGTCGTGGCGCTCTCCCTCCCGCTCGGGCTGGTCGCCGCGCGGCTGGCGCTGCGGCCCGGGCTGCCGGGCTCGATCGTGGTGTCGGAGTCGGCCATCCAGATCGACGGGCTGATCTTCCCGCTCGAGGCCCTGCGCTCGGTGGTCGCCTCGAGCCCGACGGGGAGCCGGAGCCTCCGCCTGACCCTCACCGAGACGAACGGCCGCATCACGGAGGTCCCCCTCGGGCTGCGGGTGCCGACGCTGCGGCGCGACCAGCTCTTCCCCGACTACCCGCTGCTGCTCGGCGTGCTGCGCGAGCGCACGGCGGGGCTGCTGCGGATCGAGGGCTGAGCCTCAGTCCTCGGCGCCGTCGGCGATGCGCTGGTGGTGGTGGATGACCTCGGCGACGATGAACCCGAGGAACTTCTCGGCGAACGCCGGGTCGAGGTGCGACTCCTCGGCGAGCGCCCGCAGCCGCGCGATCTGGCGCGCCTCGCGCTCGAGGTCTGCGGCGGGCAGCCCGTGCGCGGCCTTCAGCCGGCCGACCTTCTGCGTGAACTTGAAGCGCTCGGCGAGCAGGTGGATCAGCGCCGCGTCGATGTTGTCGATGCTCTGACGGATCTGCACGAGCTCGGCCCGCGCCAGGGACTCCTCGTGCGACGGCTCCTCGTGCGACAGCTCCTCGGTCATGCCCCGACCCTAACGGACCGCCCCCGGACACGACGACGGCCCCTGCCCGGAGTCCGGGAGGGGCCGTCGAGAGGGCTCGGTCAGTCGACCAGGTTGATCTGCACGGGGATGTTGCCGCGGGTAGCGTTGGAGTACGGGCAGAGCTGGTGCGCCGCGTCGGCGACCTTCTGCGCGTCCTCGGAGCTCGCCTTCGGCACGTAGACGTCGAGCTCGACCGAGAGGCCGAAGCCGTCGGAGTCGTTCTTCCCGATCGAGACGCTGGCCGAGACGGCCGCGTCGGCCGTGTCGATCTTCAGCTGGCGACCGGCTCCGTGCAGGGCGCTGAGGAAGCAGGCGGAGTAGCCGGCCGCGAACAGCTGCTCGGGGTTGGTCCCCTCGCCGGAGCCGCCGAGCTCCTGCGGGGCGCGGGTGTCGAGGTCGAGACGGTCGTCCTCGGTGCGGACGTGGCCGTCGCGTCCTCCACCGGAGGCGTGGGCGATGGCGGTGTAGAGAGCATCCATCCCCCAATCCCACCACTCGGCCGCCGTGAGTCGGGTGAACGCGGGATGCACGTCCGTGCGTTCTCCCGGGAATCCCCCTCGGGAACGCTCCGGGGAGCGTCAAGCCCCTCCCCCTCGGCGCCCTCCGGGTGTGCGGTGGAGGGACACCGACCCCGACCGGCGCGAGCCGGAGAACGGACACGAGCATGCGAGCACTCACCTGGCAGGGCATCGAGAAGGTCTCGGTCGAGACCGTCCCCGACCCCCGCATCCAGCAGCCGACCGACGCGATCGTCCGGATCACCTCGACCGCGATCTGCGGCTCCGACCTGCACCTCTACCGCCTCCTCGGGCCCTACATCGACCGCGGGGACGTGCTCGGCCACGAGCCGATGGGCGTCGTCGAGGAGGTGGGCTCCGGAGTCACCACCCTGAAGCCCGGCGACCGGGTCGTCGTGCCCTTCACCATCGCCTGCGGCGAGTGCTTCATGTGCCGCCGAGGGCTGCAGTCGCAGTGCGAGACGACGCAGGTCACCGAGTACGGCTCGGGAGCGGCGCTCTTCGGCTACACGAAGATGTACGGCCAGGTCCCCGGCGGGCAGGCCGAGCTGCTCCGCGTTCCGCTGGCCGACTACAACACGATCGTCGTCGGCACGGACCTGCCGGACGAGCGCTACCTCTTCCTCAGTGACATCGTGCCCACCGCGTGGCAGGGCGTGGAGTACGCGCAGGTGCCCGACGGCGGGACCCTGGTCGTCTTCGGACTCGGCCCTGTCGGCCAGTTCGCGGCGCGGATCGGCGCCCACCGCGGCTACCGCGTCCTCGCGGTGGAGCCCGTCGCCGAGCGGCGCGCGATGGCCGAGCGGTACGGCGTGGAGACGTTCGACCTGTCCGACGACATCGCCGCGCAGCTGCGCGACCTCACGGACGGGCGCGGCCCCGACTCCGTCGTCGACGCGGTCGGCATGGAGGCGCACGGCTCGCCGGTCGGCTCGTTCGCTCAGTCGATGGCGGGGCTCCTGCCCGACCCGATCGCCCGCAAGGCGATGGACACGGTCGGCGTCGACCGCCTCGCCGCGGTCCACGCGTCCCTCGACCTGGTCCGCCGCGGCGGCACCGTCTCGCTGAGCGGGGTCTACGGCGGAGAGGCCGACCCGATGCCGCTGAAGTCGATGTTCGACAAGCAGGTGACGGTGCGGATGGGCCAGTGCAACGTGAAGCGCTGGATCGACGATCTGCTGCCGCTGGTGGAGGACTCCTCCGATCCGCTCGGCGTGATGGACCTCGTGACCCACCGGGCGCCGCTCGAGGACGCTCCGGCCCTCTACGAGACCTTCCAGAAGAAGGAGGACGGCTGCATCAAGGTCGTCCTGCACCCTTAGCCGGGGAACAGCGAAGGCGGCGCCCCCCGAGGGGAGCGCCGCCTTCGCGGTACGTCCGAGACCTACTTGAAGACGTCCTTGACGTCCTCGCCGGCCTTCTTGGCCGAGGCCGCGGCCTGGTCCTTCTGGCCTTCGGCCTTCAGGCTGTCGTCGTTCTTGTGCTCGCCCAGGGCTTCCTTCGCCTTGCCGGCGATGTCCTGAGCGGCGTTCTTGATCTTGTCATCGAGCCCCATGGTGGTGCCTCCTTCGCTGATCGTTGGCACGACCGTAGGGCCGGGAACTGCCCGCTTCCTGGGAGCGGGAAGGGGCTTGCCCGGGCGCCCGCTGGACTGCCATGATTCGCGCCCTCGACCGGTGCCGGCCGGTCGCGGGCGCGGGATCAGGTCGCCGGGGTGGCGGACTCGGACGGAGCGGACTGCGAGGGCGCGTTCGTGGGCGTCTGCGACGATCCGTCGTCGGCGCTGGTGGGCACCGCGCTCCCCGACTGGTTCGGCGTCTGGGCGTCGCCGGTGCAGCCGGCCAGCAGGCCGATCGTCAGGGCGGAGGCGCCGAGCGCCCCGAGGACCCGTGCGGCGCTCACTTGCCCGTCACCGCGTCCTTGACGGCCCCCACTGCCTTCTCGACGATGTTCGGCTTCGGGTCGGTGCCGTAGAGGCGCTCGTCGGGCTGCGTGGGCGGGGGCATCGGGACGTTGCCGCCGGGCTCGGCGACCCGGTAGCTGAACTCTCCCTTGCCGTCCGGGGTCGGGCCCGAGGCCCAGCTGCCCTCGGAGGCCGCCGCTCCGTCCGAGAAGTTGATGTACTCGTACGACACGGAGCGCTCCTCCTTCGAGATCGGGAAGTTCGAGGGCACGGGCAGGTCCTCCCGGCCCTCGGCGCGCAGCTCGGCGGCCGCCGCGATCCACTGGTTCTGGTGCATGGTGTCGCGGGCCAGGAGGAACGACAGGAGGTCGCGCACGCCGTGGTCGTCGGTCATGTGGTAGAGCCGGCGACCTGGAGTCGGCCCTGCATCTCCGCGTTCGCGTTGGCGGTGAAGTCGGCCAGCAGGTTGCCGCTGGCGGTGATGTAGGAGCCCTGCCACGGGTTGCCCATGCTGTCGACGGGGAGCGCGCCGGCGCCGGCCACGATGGCGTGCTGCACGTCGGAGCCGCCGATGACCGCCGCGAGCACGGGGTCCTTCTTCATCGCGTCCTCGGACTGCTCGACCGGGGCCTTCTCGAGCAGCTGGGCGATCATCACGGCGATCATCTCGACGTGGCCGAACTCCTCGGCGCCGATGCCGAAGAGCAGGTCCCGGTACTTGCCCGGGTCGTGGGCGTTCCAGGCCTGGAAGCCGTACTGCATCGCCACGGTGATCTCGCCGTACTGGCCGCCGAGCACCTCCTGGAAGCGGCGGGCGAAGACCGCGTCGGGCTTCGAGGGCGTGGACGTGAACTGGAGTTCCTGACGGTGGAAGAACATGACAGGTTGCCTTTCCGGGGTAGCCGGGCGGATCCGGGTGCGGACGTCCGATGTCTGTCCTCTCGACGGTAGGGAGCCCTGTTCGCGGGTCAGAAGGGGCTTGACGCGGTGGCGGAGCAGTCGATCCACGGGCCCTCGGGACCCGCCCTCGTGGGCGCGGGATGCTAGCCCCAACAGGGGGTCAGCCGCTATGCCCTTCCCGGTACTCGAGGGCCCGAACAGACTGGCGACGCCGGCACGCTTTCATTCCCCACTCGATCCTGGAAGGGACAGACGATGTCGAACATCGATCCCGCTTCACCTCCGTTCGGAGACGGCGCCGCGAACTTCGGCGCGACCGAGACCCCCATCGACAGC
Organism: Rathayibacter sp. AY1F4; assembly: GCF_002931775.1. NCBI lineage: Bacteria > Bacillati > Actinomycetota > Actinomycetes > Micrococcales > Microbacteriaceae > Rathayibacter > Rathayibacter sp. AY1F4. Next base: position 17,986 of record NZ_PSVE01000026.1, on the reverse strand, counting down.
GGGGCGCACGTCGCCTCCACGGACACCTCCTCCGGCTCCTCCTCGGGCGGCACGGCCGACTCCGCGAAGGAGAAGGCGAGCGCCGCCGCGGGCACCGCCAAGGACCAGGCCGGCGCCGTCGCCGGCGACGCCAAGCAGGCCGCGAGCGAGGTGCTCTCGACCGGCAAGGACGAGGCCGCCAACGTGGTCCAGGAGGCCAAGGTCCAGGTCAAGGACCTCTACGACCAGAGCCGCACCCAGCTCACCGAGCAGGCCCACGCCCAGAAGGAGAACGCCGCCAAGGGCGCCCGCGCCTTCAGCGACGACCTGACCGCGCTGGCCAACGGCGAGGGCGGCAGCGACAACGCGGCGGCGAAGCTCGTCTCCCAGGCGGCCACCCGCGTACAGGGTGTGGCCTCGTGGCTCGAGAACCGCGACCCGTCCGAGCTCCTCGACGACGTCCGCGCGTTCGCCCGCCGCCGCCCGGGTGCCTTCATCCTCATCGCCGCGGCGACGGGACTCGTCGGCGGACGCCTCATCCGCGCCCTCACCGCCGAGGCGAAGGACGAGAAGGAGGCGACGAGCACCCGCACCGACGGGCCCGAGTTCGACGCCCCCTCCTCCACCACCGCGTACTCCGACGCCTCCGCGTACGACGCGCCCGTCGCGTCCGCCTACGGCACCGTCGGCTCGAGCTCCCTCGAGCGCGACTACGCGCCGACCGAGCCCGTCGCCGACCCGCTCGACGGCGGCTTCCCGAACGGCGGCCGGCTGTGACCGACCCGACGGGCGTCCACCGCTCGACGGAGACGCCCGACCAGCGGGCCGGGTCGACGTCGCTGGGCGATCTGCTCGGCGAGGTCTCGCGCGACCTCTCCACGCTGATCCGCCAGGAGATGGCCCTCGCCAAGGCCGAGCTCAAGGAGTCCGCCGGCAAGGCGGGCAAGGGAGCGGGCCTCCTCGGCGGGGCGGGCTACGCCGCGCTGATGGCCGTGCTCTTCCTCTCGATCGCCCTCTGGTGGGGCCTGGGCACTCTGATCGGCAACGGCTGGTCCGGAGTGGTCGTGGCCGTCGTCTGGGCGATCGTGGCCGCGATCCTCTATGCGGTGGGCCGCAAGAGCCTGAAGCAGGTCGACGGCGCTCCCGAGACGATCGACTCCCTCAAGAAGATTCCCGACACCCTCAAGCCGAACGGGGCAGGACGATGACGTACGACGCAGGACAGAACAAGACACCCGAGGAGATCCGGGCGGACATCGAGCGCACGCGCCTCGAGCTCGGCGGAGACGTCGACGCGCTGGCCGAGAAGGTCAGCCCGTCCGCCATCGCGCAGCGTCAGACCGACAAGGTCAAGTCGGCCGTGGGCTCCGTCCGCGACCGCGTGATGGGCTCGGCGCACGACGCCTCCGACTCGCTCTCGAGCGGTGCGGGCTCGGCGAAGGCCAAGGCCGAGGGCAACCCGTTCGCCGTGGGGCTCATCGCCCTCGGCGCCGGACTCCTCGTCGCCTCGCTCATCCCCGCCTCCAGCAAGGAGAAGGAGGCGGCGAGCCGCGTCAAGGAGCGGGCCCAGCCGGTCGTCGACAAGGTGACCGACGCGGCCAAGGAGGCGGCGAGCGAGCTCCGCGAGCCCGCGCAGCAGGCCTTCGCCTCCGTCAAGGAGACCGCGACCGACGCCGCGCAGAACGTCAAGGAGGCGGGCACCTCCGCCACCGACGACGTGAAGGACTCGGCCCGCGAGGCCAAGCACGCCGTCCAGGAGGACGTGCAGCACTGATCCGTCGGCGCTGACAGGGCGGTGGGCCTCCGGGCCCGCCGCCCTTCGTCGTGCCGCCGGGAATACACCGCCGCCCGCGCTCCTTGCCCTCCGTATGCGATCGATCGTCTACTCCCGCACCGGTGACTCCTCCGTCCTCTCCCTCGTCGACCGGGAGGAGCGGGCGCCGGGCGCCGGCGAGGTCCGCGTCCGCGTCCTGGCGTCGGGCGTGAATCCCACCGACTGGAAGGCGCGCGCCGACGGCGACCTCGCGTTCGACGAGGTCGTGCCGAACCAGGACGGCGCCGGTGTCGTCGAGGCGCTGGGCGAGGGCGTCGAGGGCCTGGCCGTCGGCGACCGGGTCTGGATGTACCTCTCCGCGCACCGCCGCCCCACCGGCACCGCGCAGGAGTCGGCGGTGCTCGCCGCCGAGCACGTCGTGCGCCTGCCCGAGGGTGTCGGCACCGACGTCGCCGCGAGCCTCGGCGTCCCCGCGATGACCGCCCACCGCGCCCTCACCGTGCACGAGCACGGCCCCTCCCGCCTCGCGCCCGGCGCCCTCGCCGGCCGCACCGTCCTGGTCCACGGCGGCGCCGGAGCCGTCGGGCACGCCGCGATCCAGCTCGCGGTCTGGGCCGGGGCGACCGTCATCGCGACGGTGAGCAGCGACTCCAAGGAGCGGCTCGCCCGCGCGGCCGGCGCGCAGCACGTGCTGCAGTACCCGGACGACGCGCTCGCCGACCGGATCCGCGAGCTCGCCCCCGAGGGCGTCCAGCACGTGGTCGAGGTCGCCCCGGCTCAGAACGCCGCGCTCGACGTCGAGGTGCTCGCCAACCACGGCAGCATCGGGTACTACGCGAACAACAACGGCGACGAGTTCACCGTGCCGATCGTCGCGAGCTTCGCGAAGAACGCCCGCTGGCAGGGCCTGCTGCTCTACACCGTGGGCGAGGAGGCGCTGCAGGCCGCGGCCGAGGACATCACCGCGGCGCTCGTCGACGGCGCGCTCCCGGTGGGCGAGGAGGCGGGCCTCCCGCTGACCTGGTTCCCGCTCGAGGAGACCGCGGCCGCCCACGACGCGGTCGAGCAGGGCGCGACGGGCAAGGTGCTCATCCGCGTCGCCGACTGACCGGGAGGGCTCGCCTCCGATCGACGACCGGCCGGATCATCCCCGGAGCGGGGGCGAGCCCGGGACGGTCGAGCGGTCGGCCAGGCCGGCCACGAGCTCGGCGAGCGCCTCCTCGGCCGTGCGGGTCGGCGCCCAGCCGAGCTCGGCGCGGGCGCGCTCGGTCGACATCACCGGGACGTTGCCCGCGATGTCGAGCCAGCCCGCGTCGGTGCGCTGCAGGCGCAGGTGCCAGGTCGCGGTGACGACGGAGCGGAGCAGCCCGAACGGCACCGTGACCAGGCGGGCGCCGAAGGCGTGCGCCAGCCGCTCCGGAGTGAGGACCGGCTCGGCCGCGATGTTGAAGGCCCCGCCGGCGCGCCGGTCGAGCGCGCGCCAGAAGGCGTCGGCCACGTCGTCGGCGTGCACGCCCTGGAAGACGATGCTCCGCGGCAGCGGCAGGACCGGGATCCGGACCGCCTTCAGCCACCGCGTCGGGTAGTGGGGACCGGCGAAGAGCCCGGCGATCTCCGTCGCCGCTCCGCGCTGGAAGACGAGCCCCGGGCGCAGGCGTGTGACGACGATCTCGGGGTGCCGCTCCTCGAAGGCGTCGAGCTGCCGCTCGTTCGCGGCCTTGTGGCGGCTGTAGGTCGAGGTGTGCAGACCGCCCGTGGGCCAGTCCTCGGTCACCCGGATCGACTTCGGCGCCGCGCTGTAGGCACCCACGGACGAGGCGACGGCGACCTGGCCGACTCCCGCGGCGGCGACCGCCTCGAGCACGGCCGCGGTGCCTCCGACGTCGACCAGCCGCTGGAACGGCTCGTCGTGGCTGGGCTGCAGCGCCCAGGCGAGGTGCACGACGGCGTCGACGCCGGCGAAGGCCTCGCGGAGCCGCCGCGGGGCGACGCTCGACGCGAGGTCGATCTCGACCCAGCGCACGTCGCGGTACTCCTCCGAGCGGAGCCGAGGGGCCCGGCGGGCGATGCCCACGATCTCCTCCACCCCGGCCTCGCCGTGCAGGCGCCGCAGCAGCGCCGTCCCCAGGTTGCCGGTCGCCCCGACGATCGCGATCCGCATGGCGTCATCCCTCCGGGAGCGGCGCACGCCGACCCCCTCCTCCGAGGCTAGGCAGGGGCGCCGCCGCGGAGGAGCCGCTTGACAGCGGGCACGACCGGACGCTCGGCGGGGACCGCCGGCGGCCGGCGGGGTGAACGCTCCTCCCCAGGGTGGATGCGGCCTAGACCACGGCGGGAGCGGGCGCATCCCCCCCGCGCGGCCGGCCGCCGATCCCTAGCCTGGGACGATGCTGCCGACACCGCCCCGCCGCGTCCTCCCCGTGCGACACGAGGTCGAGGGCGTCACGCTGCGGACGGTCGACACCGGTCCGGCCGGGGCGGGCGCGGTGTTCGTCCTGATCCACGGGATCGGGATGTCGCACCACACCTTCTCGCCGCTCGCCGCCCGCCTGAAGCGGCACGGCCGCGTGATCGGCGTCGACCTCGCCGGCTTCGGCGCGAACGCGCGCCCGCGGCGGAGGGTCGGCCTCGAGGACCACGCGCGGCAGGTCGAGCAGGTCCTCCGCGGACTGGGCGTCTCGCGCGCGGTCGTCGTCGGGCACTCGATGGGGTCGCAGGTGGCGGTCGAGCTGGGGCTGCGCGCGCCCGGCCTGGTCGACGGCGCGGTGCTCATCGGGCCGGTGGTGGATCCGCAGCGGCCCGGAGCGGTCCGCCAGGGGCTCGCGCTGCTGCGGGACTGCCTCGGCGAGCCGGTGGGCGTCGACGCGATCCTGCTGGCCGACTACCTGCGCGGCGGCCTGCGCTGGTACCTGCGCCAGCTGCCCGAGATGCTGCGGCATCCGGTGCAGGAGCGCCTCGCCCGGCTGGAGGTGCCGGTCCTCGTCGCCCGCGGCCGCGACGATCCGATCGCCACCCGCGACTGGTGCGAGCGGCTCACGGCCCATGCGCGCGCGGGGCGGCTCGTCGAATTCGCCGGCTCGCGCCACGTCGTCCCCCGCACCGACCCCGGAGCGCTCGCCCGCGAGATCCTCCGCTTCGCCGCTGCTCTCGGCGAGAGGCCCGCCGCCCCGCTCCCCCTCCGGTCGGAGCCGGCCGCATGAGCCGGCTCCGACGCCTGGTCCGCGACGCCGTCTGGTGGATCCGCGACTACGCCTACGCCGTCGCCTGGCAGGTGCGCGGCGTCCTCTCGCGCCGTGCCCCGGACGACTACCTCGACGGCGACCGGCGGCCCGTCGTGGTCCTCCCGGGGATCTGGGAGACCTGGTCCTTCCTCCGCCCGATCATCGATCCGCTGCACGAGCGCGGGCACCCTCTCCACGTGCTGACGAGCCTCGGCCGCAACGGCCGCCCGGTCGCCCGGACGGCCGAGGACGTGGCCGCCTACCTCGCCGAGCACGGGCTCCGCGACGTGGTGATCGTCGCCCACAGCAAGGGCGGACTGATCGGCAAGTACGTGATGACCGAGCTCGACCCGGACGGCCGGGTCGACCGGATGGTCGCCGTGGCGACCCCGTTCGGCGGCTCCCGCTACGCGCCCTACCTGGTCCTCCGGAGCCTGCGCGCCTTCTCGCCGCGCGACGCCACGACCCTGCTGCTGTCGAGCCGCTCCGGAGCGAACGCGCGGATCACGTCCGTGTTCGGCCTCTTCGATCCGCACATCCCCGAGGGCAGCATGCTCGAGGGCGCGGTCAACGTCCGGATCGAGACCGGCGGGCACTTCCGCATCCTGAGCGACCCCGAGACGCTCACCGCGGTCGTCACGGCGGTCTCGGCGGAGGAGCGCGCCGACGGAGAGGCGCCCTGACGACGGCGGAACCCCTGACGACTCCGCAGCAACCCGCGTCGCCGCGGCGGAACCCCCTGGCGCCTCCGGCCCGCGAGGCGGAGCGTGGAGCCATGCCCGTGAGCGGCGGCGATCACCGTGACCGCGGCGTCGACCTCAGTGCGCGACGTCGGCGACCGAGAACGCCACTCCCGGCGTGATCAGGATCGAGGTCTCGCGGGGCTCGCCCTCGCCCTGGTTCACCGTGATCCAGCGCGACGCAGAGCCGTCCAGGGCGCGGTCGATGCTCTCGCGCACCTCCGCGGCCGACGTCTCGCTCAGGCTGAACGGCGCTCCGCCGTAGATGATCTCGACGCGCTTCACAGCATGCTCTCCTCGCTCTGACGGGCGGTCCCGTGGGGCTCCTCGCTGATCCGCAGCCCGTGCGCCGTGTGCGAGTCGGCGAGCAGCTGTCGGATCCAGTCCGGGTTGATGTTCGGGGCACGGCCGCCGTGGTACTTGAAGCGCAACGGGATGGCGGGGTGCAGCCAGATCGAGGTGCGTCCGTCGCCGACCGCCTGCGAGTCCTTCCACGAGAAGTAGAAGGACTCGTTGCGCGCGAGCTTCGAGCCGATCACGATCTGCAGGTGCGCCAGCAGACGGTCGTCGAAGTCGGCCTCGAGGGTCGAGTCGTAGATCAGTCGCCCCATCAGGCGGTTCTCCGTTCGGGAAGTCGCCCGTCCGCGAAGGATCGGGCGGAGTCGTGAGTGTCGATCCTACCGGCGCCCCGGACGCTCACCAGGAGTCGTCCTCGCCGTGGAAGTGCGGGATCTCGGTGTCGACGGCGGAGAGGGGCCCGGCGCCGCCGTCCTCCTCGGCCACGGGGTGCGAGACGCCCAGGCGGGCCGTCTCGCGGGTGAAGCGCTCGACGAGCTCCTCGTCGAGCAGCTCCTCGGCTCCGTCGTCCTCGGACTCCGAGAACAGCTGGCTCGCCGGTCCGATCAGCAGCGCCGCCCGTCCGGGCCGGCCGGACTCCTGGCGGATCGGGATGTCGACCGTGATCGACCCCTTGGTGAGCGCCAGCGCCTCCGCGTAGGCCAGCAGCGACCGCGCGATGGCGGTACCCGTCAGCACGGAGCTGCCGGCGTAGTGGATGCGTTCCATGCCTTCTTCCTACTCCTCGGGCGGCCGCCCGGTCAGCGGTTGCGCGGTCGAGGGAGGGAGCGCTAGCGCCGCGTCGATCCGGCGGTCGAGCGCGTCGCGGACGGCCGGCCACTCGGCCGCGAGGATCGAGTGGACGGCCGTGTCGCGCCACGAGCCGTCGGCCCGCCGCTGGTCGTGGCGGAGCACCCCCTCGAACACGGCGCCGAGACGGAGGATCGCGGCCCGCGAGCGCGCGTTCACCGCATCCGCCTGGAGCTTCACCCGCTCGTAGCCGCTGTCGAAGGCGAGCCCGAGCACCAGCCGCTTCGCCTCCGGGTTCACGACGGTGCCCCACGTCTCGGGCGCGTAGGCCGTCCAGCCGAGGTGGGCCGCCTCGCGCGTCTCGTCGAAGTCGGCCAGCGAGGTCGTGCCGACGACGCGCCCCTCCTGCAGCACAGCGAACGGCAGGCCCGTGCCCCAGGGGTAGTAGCGGTCGACGAAGGCGCGGAACTCCTCCGGGGTGCCGGGGAGGCCGGAGGGTCCTCCTCCGTAGCCGCCGGCGAACACCTCCGGACGCCCGATCGCCCGCCCGAGCGGCTCGACGTGCTCGGCGGCGAGCGGCTCGAGGACGATCGAGCGGCCGACGAGCGTGACGGGACCGGGGCGGCGGGGACTGCTCATGCGATCAGTGTGGGGCACCGTGCCAGCATGGCTCCATGAGCACCGCCGCGCTGTTCGAGTCCGCCGCCGCCGCCCTCGTCGGCCTGCTCGCGCAGGTGCGGGACGATCAGTGGGAGCAGCCGGGGCTCGGCGTCTGGGACGTCCGCGGCCTCGCGGGCCACGCGTCGCGGGCGGTGCTGACGGTCGAGGCGTACCTCCTCGCTCCGGAGCCGCCCGAGCCGACCATCGAGGATGCTCTCGACTACTACGCCGCGCTGGCCGGGAACGTCGCCGACCCCGCGGCGGTGGCGCGGCGCGGGGTCGAGGCGGGGCTGCTGCTCGGCGACAGGCCGGCTCGGGCACTGGCGGAGGCGGCGGGCCGCGCGGTCGAGCTGATCGCCGCTCAGCGTCCCGGCCGCCTCGTCGCAGTGGGCGGCCACGGGATCGAACTGGACGAGTACCTCCGGACCCGGCTGCTCGAGCTGGTCGTGCACACGCTCGACCTCTCGCGCGCCACCGGGATCCCGCACGTGCTGCCCGGCGAGGCCGTCGAGGCGTGCTGCGCGCTGACCGGCGGGCTGGCCGCTCGAGCGGGACGCGGCGAGGAGCTCCTGCTCGCGCTGAGCGGGCGGGAGCCCCTCGCCGCGGGGTTCTCGGTGGTGTGAGGGCGCCGGCCCCCGGCCGCGGGTTCGGCGCGGCGCCGGCCGTCAGGCCACCGCGAGAGCGGCGACCGGCGACACCTTCGTGGCGCGGCGGGCGGGCAGCACGGCCGAGACGACCGTGATCACGACGCCGACCACGAGCACCGCCACCAGGATCGGCACCGGGACGGTCGGCGGGATCAGTCCGATGCCCGGCAGCGAGCCGAACACCGAGATCGCGCCGCACCAGCCGTACACGACGCCGAGCACGATGCCGAGGACAGCGGCAGCGATGATCATCTGCGCCGCCTCGAGCACCACCATCGACCGCACCTGCGAGCCGGTGAAGCCGAGCGCGCGGAGCAGGCCCAGCTCGCGCCGGCGCTGCAGCACGCTGAGCGACAGCGTGTTGACCATGCCGACGGCGGCCAGGACGACCGAGAAGCCGAGCAGGACGCTCATCACCGCGGTGCTCACCTGGATGAACTGCTCGAACGCCGCGATCACCTCGGGGTTCGTCTCACCCGAGCGCTCCATGATCGTGCCGAAGGTGGCGGCGGCGACCGCGAACATCGTGACCAGCGACACTCCGATGACCAGTCCGATGACGGCGCGGGCACTGCGCGCCGGATTGCGGACGGCGTTGGCGGACGCCAGGCGGGCGACGGGGCCCCGGCCGAAGGCGCGGCCCACGAGGGCCGTGAGCGGAGGGAGCAGGACGGGCGCCCCGAGGATCACGCCGGTGAAGGACGCCATGCCTCCGACCAGCCCGAGGAGGACGCCGCCGGGGTTGGCGAGCCCGAACACCACGCCGCCGGCGAGCAGCAGCGCGCCGACCACGACGAAGACGATCGCCGTGACGTTGCGGGCGGTGCGGCCGCGCAACTCCTCGTAGCGGGGCTCGGCGGACGATCCGGCGGCCTGCGACGGCGCGACCGCGAGCACGCGGCGCGATCCGGACCACGAGGCGATGACCGTCGAGGCGACCACGGCGATCAGCGGCAGCACGAGGCCGGGCGAGACGAGCGGGTAGTCGAAGCGGGGCAGGGTGCCGCTCCGGATGGCGAGCTCCGCGGCGAGCGCCACGAGAGCGACGCCGGCGACCAGGCCGATCGCCGCTCCGAGGAGCCCCTGCAGGAGGCCCGTGCGGACGATCCCGCTGCGCAGCGACCGGCCGGAGGCGCCGAGCAGGCGCAGCAGGGCGATCTCGCGGGTGCGCCCGGCGACGACGGTCGAGACCGCGTTCGCCGTGACGATCCCGCCCACGAACACCGCGATGCCGAAGAAGACGGCGCCGACCATCCCGAGCATGAGGGCGACCTGGCCGATGCCGTCGATGCCCGCTGCCGCGAAGGCCGCGACCATGTCGGCGATGACCTGCACCAGCACGGCGCCGAACGCCGCGGCGAGTGCGGCGACGGTGACGATGGCGCCCCCGCCCTGGCTCGAGCCCGTGCGCACGCCGCTCACGCCGCGCCCTCCATCGTGAGCATCGCGCGCGAGATCTCCTCGGCGCTCATCCCGCGGCGGTCGTCGACGACGGCCCCGTCGCGGAGGAAGACGATGCGGTCGGCGTAGGCCGCCGCGATCGGGTCGTGGGTGACCATCGCGATCGACTGGCCGTACTCGCGGGTGGAGGCGCGGAGCAGGCTGAGGACCTCGCGACCGGTACGGGAGTCCAGGTTGCCGGTGGGCTCGTCGGCGAAGATCAGCTGCGGCCGGGTGGCGAGGGCGCGGGCGATCGCCACACGCTGCTGCTGCCCGCCCGAGAGCTCGTGGGGCCGGTGCGTGAGACGCTCGCGGAGCCCGAGGGACTCGATCAGCCGGGCGATCCACTGCTCCTCGTCGCCGGTCACGGAGCGGCCGTCGAGCTCGAACGGGAGGCGGATGTTGCCGCGCACGTCGAGCGTGGGGACGAGGTTGAAGGCCTGGAAGACGAAGCCGACGCTGCGGCGGCGGAGCACGGTCAGCTCGGCGTCGCTCATCGAGGTGATCTCGGCGTCCCCGAGGAACACGCGGCCGGAGGAGGCGGTGTCGAGGCCTGCGAGGACGTGCATGAGCGTCGACTTACCGGATCCGCTGGGGCCCATCACCGCGGTGAACTCGCCCCGCTCGATCGAGAGGGTGACGTCGTCGAGGGCGACGACGGGCGGCGTGCTGCCGTAGAGCTTGCGCACGCCCTCGACGCGCGCCACGACGGAGGAGGTCTGGTTCTGCATGTCCTCGACGCTACGGAGGCACCCGTGTCGCCGGCGTCGTCCGCAGTGGCTCGCGGCGTCATCCCTCCGGCGGACCCGCAGTGGTCCTGCGGGGTCAGCGGGGCCGGAGCCCCGCCCGGCGGAGGGCGAGGGCCGCCAGCGCGGCGGTGACGGCGGGGTCGCCGGTCCGCCAGCCCGCGGCGGCCTCCGGGTGCGCGGCGAGGATGTCGCGGGGGGACGCCTGGGTGAGCGCGCGCAGGGCCAGCAGCTCGGTTCCGCCGCCCGTCGAGCCGAGGGCGCGCAGCTCGGCGGTCCGGCGGGCGAAGCGGAGCCGGGGCCGGAGCCAGAGCACGGCCAGGAGCAGGAGCGGGAGGCCCCCGACGGCGAGCCCGGCGACCACGGCCAGGGCGCTCGCGAGCTGCTGCTGGTCGCGTCCGGCGGCGGCCAGCACGGAGCCGGCCCCGCTCGCCTCGTCGAACGGGGCGCGCACGGCGTCGCCGAGCAGGGGGATGCCGCCGAGGGTGGTCCCGGCGTCGCTCATGGTCGAGCCGAAGCCGCTGCCGGCGCTCTCGAGCCGACGGCCGATCTCGGCCAGGCCGGCGATCAGCGTGCCGACCGCGATCCCCGCGGCGATCGCCACGACGGCTACGCCGAGAGCGAGGGCGTCGGCCAGGATCTGCCGCGCGCGGACGGCCGGGAGGTCGGCGTAGATCTGCATGGGCCGATTATCCGGCGCGCTCGGCAGCGGTCGTGTTCACATCTCAGGAGGAATTCGTTCGGACCCGCCCCGATCCGCATGAATCCCTCGGCCCGAGGGCGTTCGTCCTGAGTTGTGAACACGATCGCCGGTCGTCGAGGCTTGCGACGTCCCTCCACAGTCGAATCGGATGGCCCGGTCGTCCCGGCACGGGCAGGAGGCCCTCCCCGAACGGCGGTCGGGCGCCAGGCTCGCCGTGTGGATCTCGATCGCCTGCTGTCCCTCCACGGCGGAGTCTCCTCGCGGCCGGTCCTGCTCGCCGCCGGCGCGACTGCTCGCGGCCTCACGGCAGCGGTCGCGGACGGCCGCTTGGTCCGTGGCCGGAGCGGCCGGTACGCCTCGCCGAACCTTCCTCCGGAGGCCCTCACCGCCTTCCGGCTCGGAGGCCGCCTCGCCGCGACCGATGCGGCTCGCTCCCACGGGCTCTGGGTTCTGCGCTCGCCTCGGCTGCACGTGCACGTCGGGCCGAACGCCGGTCGGCTCACCGTTCCCCGCGGCGTCCGCCTGCACTGGGACCCGGCCTGGCCCGACGACGAGCCGCTGCGGGTGTCCGTCCCGCACGCACTGCTGCAGCTGGGTCGCACCCTCGGCGACGAGGACCTGCTGGTCGCGCTCGAGTCGGCGCTCGAGAAGCGCCTCCTCGGGCCCGACGACCTCGCCGAGCTGCGGGCGGCCTGCCCGCAGCGGCTCCAGGCGCTCCTCGCGTTCGCCCGCGACGACTCGGGCAGCGGCGTCGAGACCCTGGCCCGGTGGCGCCTGCATTCGATCGGGGTCGAGTGCTCGACCCAGGTCCGGATCCCCGGGGTCGGGCGCGTCGATCTGCTGATCGGCTCGAGCCTGATCGTCGAGCTCGACGGCAGATCGACGCACGACTTCGAGAACGATCGCCGCCGCGATCTGTTCGCCACGGTCGACGGCTGCGTCACCCTCCGCTTCTCGGCGACCCAGGTGCTCACGCAGTGGACGGAGGTCGAGCGGGCGATCCTCGTGGCGATCGACCGCGGGCTGCACCGCCTCTAGTCGAGGAGGTCGTGCAGCACGACGACCTGCTCGCGCTCCGGCCCGACGCCGATCGCCGAGAACCGGGCGCCGCTCATCGCCTCGAGCGCGCGCACGTAGTCCTGCGCGGTCTGCGGCAGGTCCGAGAACTCGCGGCAGCCGGAGATGTCCTCCTGCCAGCTGGGGAACTCCTCGTAGATCGGCTTCGCGTGGTGGAAGTCGCTCTGCGAGACCGGGACCTCGTCGTGGCGCACGCCGTCGACGTCGTAGGCGACGCAGACGGGGATGGTCTCGAGGCCCGAGAGCACGTCGAGCTTGGTGAGGACGAAGTCGGTGACCCCGTTGATCCGCGCCGAGTAGCGGGCGATCGGGGCGTCGTACCAGCCGCAGCGGCGCGGGCGGCCGGTCGTGGTGCCGAACTCGAAGCCCTGCCGGCGGAGGTACTCGCCCCACTCGTCGAAGAGCTCGGTCGGGAACGGGCCGGCCCCGACGCGGGTCGTGTACGCCTTGATGACCGCGATGACGCGGTCGATGCGGTTCGGCGCGACTCCGGAGCCGGTGGCCGCTCCTCCCGAGGTCGCGTTGGAGGAGGTGACGAACGGATAGGTGCCGTGGTCGACGTCGAGCATCGTGGCCTGGCCGGCCTCGAACAGCACCGTCCTGCCGGCGTCGAGCGCCTGCGAGAGGATCAGCGACGTGTCGGCGACCATCGGGCGGAGGCGCTCGGTGTACTGCAGCAGGTCCTCCAGCACCTGCTCGACCAGGATCGCGCGGCGGTTGTAGACCTTCACCAGCAGGTGGTTCTTCTGGTCGAGGGCGCCCTCGACCTTCTGGCGGAGGATGTTCTCGTCGAAGAGGTCCTGGATGCGGATGCCGACGCGGTTGATCTTGTCGGCATACGCCGGGCCGATGCCGCGGCCGGTGGTGCCGATCTGGCGCTTGCCGAGAAAGCGCTCCGTCACCTTGTCGAGGGTGCGGTGGTAGCTGGTGATGACGTGTGCGTTGGCGCTGACGAGCAGCTTCGACACGTCGACCCCGCGCGCGCTCAGCGCCTCGAGCTCGTGGAACAGCACCTCGATGTCGACGACGACGCCGTTCGCGATGACCGGGACGACGCCCGGGGTGAGGATGCCGGAGGGGAGCAGGTGCAGGGCGTACTTCTCGTCGCCCACCACGACCGTGTGCCCGGCGTTGTTGCCGCCGTTGAACTTCACGACGTAGTCGACGCGGCTGCCGAGGAGGTCGGTGGCGCGTCCCTTGCCCTCGTCGCCCCACTGGGCGCCGGTGATGACGATTGCTGGCATGGCGTGTCCTTCTCGACGGGAGGGGCGGGGGTGGGCGGGTGCGGCGCGGCAGTCGTGCCGCCTCCGCGCGACCAGCCGCTCGATTCTAGCGGAGGGGCCGGAGGACGGCTCCTGCGCTCGGGGTCGGCACCGCGGACTCCCCCGGCTCCGGACCGGCGCCGCCGACGCATCGCCGAGCAATGCTCTCGATCCCGTCATGCGCAGTTCACACGCGGCGCATAGATTCGAGGACGTTCACACTCCACTCATCACGCGAACAGGACCACGATGCGCAGACTCCGCGCCGCAAGCCTCCTCGCCGTCGTCGCACTCGGAGCCGCCACCGCCGCTCCGATCGCCTCGGCCGCCCCTCTCGACGACGGCGTCGAGCTCACCCTGGTGTCGACGACCGACACGCACGGGCACGTCTACGACTGGGACTACTTCGCGAACGCGCCGTACCCGGCCGACGGTGCGCTCGGCCTCACCCGCGTCGCGACCGAGGTCGACCGCCTCCGCGCCGAGAAGGGCGAGGAGTCCGTGCTCGTCATGGACAACGGCGACGCGATCCAGGGCACGCCGCTCACCTACTACTACGGCCTCGGCGACGGCGCCGCGGGCGTCCTCTCCGGCGAGACGACGCACCCGATGGCCACCGCGTTCAACACCATCGGCTACGACGCGCAGGTCGTCGGCAACCACGAGTACAACTACGGGCTCGACATGCTCAGCGCGTACGAGGGCGACCTGAACGCCCCGCTGCTGGGCGCGAACGTCGTCGACGTCGCCACCGGCAAGCCGTACCACGACCCCTACACGCTGATCGAGCGCGAGATCGACGGGAAGACGGTCACCGTCGGCGTCCTCGGCCTCGTCACCCCCGGCGTCCGCGTCTGGGACAAGCAGTACGTCGACGGCGTCCTCGAGTTCCAGGACATGGTCGCCGCCGCGAAGCAGTGGGTCCCGATCGTGCAGGAGCAGGCGGACGTGGTCGTCGTCCTCGCGCACACCGGCCAGGGCACGGTGCCGGACGCCGAGTACGACGCCGCCGACCTCAACGAGGACGTCGTCAACAACATCGCGACGCAGGTCCCCGGGATCGACGTGGTCGTCGCCGGCCACAGCCACAAGGACCTGCCGCAGACGCTGTTCACCAACGTCGCCGGCGAGCAGGTGCTCGTCACCCAGCCGAAGTTCTGGGCGCAGGGCCTCACCGAGGTCACCCTGAACCTGGTGCCGGACGCCGCGGGCGGCCTCGAGGTCGACTGGTCGGCCGGGAACGCGCCCGTCACGCAGCCCGTCTACGCGAAGGACATCGCCGAGGAGTCGCCCGCACTGGTCGACGCCCTCGCCGAGCAGCACGCCGCCACGATCGAGTACGTGAACACCCCCGTCGCCGACTCGGTCGAGGAGCTCTCGGCCGCGACCTCGCGCTACGAGGACACCCCGATCATCGACTTCATCAACACCGTCCAGGCCGAGACCGTCGAGACGGCGCTCGAGGGCACCGAGTGGGCGGACCTGCCGGTGATCTCGCAGGCGTCGCCGTTCTCGCGCACCGCCGTCTTCCCGAAGGGACAGGTCAGCATCCGCGACATCGCGGGCTTGTACATCTACGAGAACACCCTCCGCGGAGTGGAGCTGACCGGAGCCGAGGTGCGCGACTACCTCGAGTTCTCGGCCCGCTACTTCGTGCAGACCGCCGAGGGCGCCGTGTTCGACCCCGAGACCGGCACCAACGCGACGACCGAGGACCGCCCCGACGGCATCCCGGACTACAACTACGACGCGATCTCGGGCCTGGACTACGTGATCGACGTCTCCCAGCCCGCTGGCTCGCGGATCCGCGGTCTCGCCCACGCCGACGGCACCCCCGTCGCCGACGACGAGCGCTTCGTGATGGCGGTCAACAACTACCGCCAGAGCGGCGGAGGCGCCTACCCGGCCGTCGCGCAGGCACCGCTCGTCTACGACGAGCGTCTCGAGATCCGCCAGCTCCTCATCGACTGGTCGACCGCCCGCGGCGTGATCGACCAGGCCGACTTCTACGACCCCAACTGGTCGCTGACGACGGAGCCCGCCGCCGAGGTCCCGGTCACCCCGGCGCCGACCGAGCCCGGCACCCCGACGGAGCAGCCCACCACCGCTCCGTCACCGCATCCCACCACCACGGCGGCCCCCGTCGCGGGAGGCTCCGGCCCGGGCTCGCTCGCGAACACCGGCGCCGACGCGGCCGGCCTGATCGGCGGAGCCCTCGTGCTGCTGCTGTCGGGTCTCGCGCTGGTCGTCGCGCGACGCCGCCTCGCGGCCTAGCCGAGCAGGGCACGGGCGGCGGTCGGCGGGGTCTCCCGCCGGCCGCCGTTCGCCGTTCCGGAGGATCGCGGGACGATCGGGCCGCGGACCGGCGGCTCAGTCCCCGCGGCGTCGCGACCGGCGGGCCCGCCAGGCCGAGAACGCCCCGGTGGACCAGAGCGCCCAGATCACCAGCAGGGGCTGGAAGACGAGCCGCACCGCGCGCGCCGCGTCCGTCTCGAGGCCGAACGCCGGCGTCCGCGTCACCAGCTGCGAGATGTTCCCCGGGAAGACCGCGACGAAGAACGCGGCCACTACGACTCCCACGATCACCCGCCACCGCACGAGCACGACGAGCGCGAGCCCGAGCGCGATCTCGACGACGCCCGACGCGACGACCACCAGGTCCGGGTCGGCCGGCAGCCACGGCGGGACCTGCGCCTGGAAGGCCTGACGCGCGACCGTCAGGTGCGCCGTGCCGGCCGTGACGAGCAGCAGGCCCAGGAGGATGCGGGCGAGAGTGCGCGGGAGGGAGCGGCGTCCTCCGTCGTGCGCTGTGGCGGCGGTCATGCCCCCAGTCTGCGCTCGGAGCCCGCTCGCGCCGACCGCGCGCGCGTTCCGGCGGCGCCCCGTATCCTCGTTACCGCCCCGTCCGCAGACCGTGAAACGAGTTCCATGAGCACCCTGCCCCGCCTGATGGCCTTCGACCTCGACGACACCCTCGCCGCCTCGAAGTCCCCCGTCGACCCGGCGATGGCCGACCTCTTCGTGAAGCTGCTCCAGGCCACCGAGGTGTGCATCATCTCGGGCGGCCAGATCGGCCAGTTCCGGATGCAGGTGCTCGACCGCCTCGAGGGCGCCGACCCCGAGGTCCTCGCGAAGCTGCACCTCATGCCCACCTGCGGCACGCAGTACTACCGGTACGAGAACGGCGACTGGGCGCAGATCTACGCCGAGAACCTCACCGAGGACGAGAAGTCGCGCGCGCTCGCCGCCGTCGAGGAGAAGGCGAAGGAGCTCGGCTACTGGGAGTCCGAGACCTGGGGCCCGATCCTCGAGGACCGCGACTCGCAGATCACCTTCTCGGCCCTCGGCCAGTCCGCGCCCGTCGAGGTCAAGCAGGCCTGGGACCCGGACGGCGAGAAGAAGAACACCCTCCGCGAGGCCGTGCAGGCCGTGCTCCCCGACCTCGAGGTCCGCTCCGGCGGCTCGACGTCGGTCGACATCACCCGCAAGGGCATCGACAAGGCGTACGGGATGAACAAGCTCACCGAGCTGACGGGCATCCCTCTCGACGACATGATCTTCGTCGGCGACCGCCTCGACCCGGACGGCAACGACTACCCCGTCAAGGCGATGGGCGTCGAGTGCTTCGCCGTCGAGGGCTGGCACGACACCGCCGCGTACCTCCGCTCCTACGGCCTGTAGCCGCTCCGCGCGCGAGACGTTCCGGGATCCCCTGCTGCGGCGGGGGATTCCGTGCATCCAGGGGTCGTCGCAGGCCTCGGGCGGTGGACGTCGTGGGCGGTGCGCGTCCAGCTGCCGTCAGGCGTCGGCGCCCCCTCGCGGGTCCTGTGCACCCGCGCGTCCAGGCGCTGCGCAGGCGGGCACCGTCAGGCGTCCGGTGCTCCGTCGGGGCCTCGGGCGCAGCGCGTCCGGGCTCAGCCGGTTCGGGGGTCTGCGCGTGCGGGCCCTGCGCGTCCCGGCCGCTGTCAGACGTCCTCGTTCAACGATCCGGACGCCGTGCCGTCGAGGGCGAGGCGGAGCCGTTTCGGCAGGTTCGCGACCACGATCGCGTGCGACTCCTCGATGAGCTCGAGCACCAGCTCGGGCTCGACGGTCCCGCCGGCGTCGACGGTCACCCAGTGCTTCTTGTTCAGGTGGTAGCCGGGCTCGATCCCGTCGACCCCCGCGACCAGGTGCACCACGTTCTCGGGCAGCGCCTTCACACTCACGACCGGCCGCCCGAACCGCTCCGACTCGAGCGCGAACACCTTCCCCGCGACCTTCCACACCCGGATCCCCTCCCCGAACGGGAACCCCGCCTCCGCTCCCGGAAGCCCCTCGAGAAGCCGCTCCACCACCCCGCCGTCCATCCCCCCATCCTGCCGCAGCCCTCACGCGCCGCCTCGATCACCCGCCACCCGAGGCCGGCCTCGCGCCGAACGCACGTCCCACGTCCAGGGCCCGAAGCGGCTCGCGCCGAAGGCGCGGCCCGACCCTCCAGCACCCGCACCACGCTCGTGCCGCAACCACGGCCCGACTCCTCCACCCCGACCCGGCTCGTGCCGCAGGCACTGCCCCCGTACTCCCCCCGACCAGGCTCGTGCCGCAGGCACGGCCCCCCGCACTCCCGCGCGAGCAGGCTCGTGCCGCAGGCACGGCCCCCCGCTCAAGC